>JAMOBH010000236.1:0-8941 GCA_039908085.1 Magnetococcus sp. YQC-5 | reverse complement strand
AGGAGTGGTTCGATTGGTGGGTGGATGCAACGCCCGATGAGGAACTTGTGTCGATGCCCAAAATTGAGCATCTTTTATGGCAAAAGCTTCAGGATGGACGCCAGGATGGGCGCAAGGAAGGTGAGACCAAGATACTGACACGTCTGTTGCAACGTCGTTTTGGTTATCTTCCGGCCTGGGTCAGTGAAAAAATCGCTTCTGCCAAGCCAGAACACCTGGAAGCGTGGAGTCTGCGGCTTTTGGATGCCGATTCACTGGATGCTGTGTTCGCAGACTGATTGGTGCTATTGAATCGTGAACAGGTATTATCAAGATACTTGCTGGCTTGAGCATCTTGACATATAACCTTTGGAGAAAATCGTCATGGGTTTAGTCAAAATCAATCCGCCCAATCATCCCCAGGATCCGAATGACCCACCGGAGGACCACAGGGCACGATTTCGGGGACCGGGAGGCTTGTTGGAGCAACTTTCCGATCCCAGGGCTGTCGCGCGTCGCTGGGCGATACGAGAGTTGGCAGCCTTCCCGGAGTCAGCCAACGCGCTCCTGGCCCATCTGCCCATGGAACCGGATAATTCTGTACGCGAAGTCATGCTTACGACTTTGATGGCCATCGGGGGGGAAACCGTGGTCAAAGGATTGATCGCCTACCTGAGAAGCGAAGATGTCTTTTTGCGTAACGGGGTGGTGGAAGTCCTGCAAGCCCTGCCCAATGAGTTGGCGGTGTATATGGATTGGTTGCTGCGTGACCCGGATCCGGATGTGAGAATCTTCGCCGTGGATATCCTGCGGGAACTGGCCCATCCCGAAGCACCTGCCTGGCTTGAAGCGATCCTGGCACAGGAAACCGAAATCAATGTGTGTGGATCGGTGGTGGATTGTCTGTCAGAAATCGGTGCCCCGCAATCGATCCCGGCCTTGCAAAACCTGTTGACCCGTTTTCCGGGTCAACCTTTTTTGGAATTCGCCGTTTCCATGGCCATTGAACGCATTCAGAACGGGAAATAAATGGCATTCGACACGTCAGTTCAAACCAGTGACATGCCGCTGATCCGGCGTGAGGAATTTTTGAAATTTCGGGATTTTTTCTATCGGAAAACCGGAATTTATTATGAGGAACACAAACAATCCACCATCGAACTGCGTCTGTTCAAACACATGACCGAGATGGGATTCGACGATTTTCGACTTTACTTCAACCATTTGCGCTTCCAGGCGTCGGGTCTGGATCTGCAATCCTTGATCAATCGGATGACGGTGAACGAAACTTTTTTCATGCGTGAGGAGAATCAGCTCCAATGTCTCGTGAACTCGGCTTTGGATGAGGTCATGCGGATCAGACGAGCCGATAATCTGCTGCGTTTGTGGTCCATCCCCTGTTCCACCGGCGAGGAACCCTATTCCCTGGCCCTCTATCTCCTCGAACGTTGGCCAAAGGTGGATCATGTGAATATCGCCATTTCGGCTTCCGATATCGACAGCAATGTCCTGGAACAGGCCAAAAAAGGCGTTTACGGTCCCCGTTCCGTGAACAACATCCCCAAGGCATGGCTGCAACGCTATTTCAGGACCATCGGCCCAGGTCAGTTTCAGATCGCCAAGGAGCTGCGCGATTCCATCGATTTTTCCCTGCTCAACTTGAGCGATCCGGTTCAGACCAAACACTTTCGCGGTTATGACGTGATTTTCTGCCGCAATCTGCTGATCTACTTTGATCAGGAATCCCGACGACGCGCAGCGGAAACTTTTTATGACGCCCTTAATCCAGGAGGATTCCTGTTTTTGGGGCATGCGGAATCCATGAGTCGCATCTCGTCCTTGTTCAAGGTACGTCATTTTCCCGATGCCATCATCTACCAGAAACCAGGTCCAACATGACGACTCACCGGGAAGATGAGATATGAAAAAAATTCTTATTGTCGATGATATGAATACTGTACGCATGTATCACCGCCAAATTCTGCTGCAATCCGGCTTCGAGATCGAGGAGGCGTGCAACGGGATGGAAGGTTTGGAAAAGGCGATGCAAGATCGTTTTGATCTGGCCCTGGTGGATGTCAATATGCCCAAGATGGATGGCTATCGCATGATTCAGGAATTGCGCGCCAATGAAGAGACCCGTCACCTGCTTACCATCATGATCAGCACAGAGTCCAAACCCCTGGATCGGGAAAAGGCCTGGCTGGCTGGTGCCAATTTCTATCTGGTCAAACCGGTCAGCCCGGCTGATCTGACCATGGCGGTTCTTTTGATGACAGGAGTGACCCCGTCATGAATCCGCTGTTCGTCATGTTCATGACCGAGGCGCGGGATCTTTTGGAGGAGATCTCCAAGGGCTTGTTGGATCTGGAAACCAAACCAGGCGATATCCCAACCATGAACGGGATCTTTCGTGCCCTGCACACGTTGAAAGGCTCCTCAGGACTTTTTGAACCGGATCTGGATTCGGTCCGTCGCGTGGCCCATGCGGGCGAGGATCTCCTGGATGCGGTCCGCAATGGTCGTCTGGCCTTTACCAGCGAGATGGCAGATCCCTTGTTGGACAGCCTGGATGCTGTGGGACACTGGTTGGAAGAGATGAACGATCACGGGGCTGTCTCGGCGGAAGCCGATGCGGATAGTCATGCCATGGCCGCCATTCTCAGAAATTTTCTGCACCAGAAAGCAACAGACAATGCCACTCAGGAAAGTGATGCCAAGGTGGCCCCAAAGGCGTATCTGCCTGCCCCCTCCTGGTTGACCCGTCTGCCTGAACGGTTGCAAACCCTCATTCAGACCCGTGGCGAAGAGACCCTGGATACCTTGGTGGCGGTATATTATACCCCTGATCCGCAATGTTTTTTTACCGGTGATGATCCTTTTTATCTGATCCGGCAGATTCCACAGTTGGTGGCGTTTCATGTCGAGACCTCGACCCCCTGGCCTCCTGCCGACCAACTGGATCCCTTTGTGTGCGCGGTCCGTTTCCTGGTTGTCACCGAGACCCCCAGGGAAGAAATCGCCAAACTGTTCCGCTATGTGGAAGAGCAGACGGAAATCACCCTTTTCAATCCTGTTGCACCGGCCATGCACCCAGAGCCGGTTGCCAAGCCCGTGACAGCCAAACCGGTTGCAGGTGAGGAAGCCATGGTGTTGCGCATTGTGCAAGCCCAACAGGAGATTCTCACCCTCCCGTGCCCCCCGGCAGAGTGGGAATATCGGCTGCTTCCCATGGAACAGTTGTTGCGCGCCCTCTTTACCCGGCGCAATCTGCCACAATTACTGGAAGCTCTCCATCCAGTCATGGCCGAGGTGCGGGCTACGCTTTCTTTCGCGCCCTTGCGCACCTTGCTGGCATCTTTGATTCAGGATTTCTCCGGGAGTGAGGCGAGTCCATCCCCGGTGGTTGCGCCATCTCCTGGGGCAAAGGGTGTCGCTGGGTCCAGAGAGCGCGAATCTGATGCCGATTCCCCTGCCGAGGCCGCTGTCTACAAGCGCAGAGCAGAGGATACCTCACAAAAAGACAAGACCTTGCGCATTGATCAAAACCGTATTGACCAGTTGTTGGATCTGGTGGGCGAGTTGGTGGTGGCCAAAAACAGTGTGCCGTTTCTTGCCCAACGCGCAGACAGGCATTATGGGGTCAAACCCCTCGCACGGGAAATCCTGGAATTCTTTGGCGTCATCAACCGCCTGACCGATGAGTTGCAATCCTCCATCATGCAAGTCCGCCTGATGCCGGTCTCCACCATTTTTGATCGCTTTCCCCGTCTGGTGCGGGACATCTCCCGCAAACTGGACAAAAAGATCAATCTGGAGATGGAGGGGGGCACCACCGCTGCTGACAAAAATATCGTGGAAATGCTTTCGGATCCCCTGATCCATCTGGTACGCAACAGTCTGGATCATGGCATCGAATTGCCCGCTGTGCGCGTGGCGGCTGGCAAGGATCCCCATGGGGAGATCAAGCTGATCGCTTGCCAGCAAAGCGACCGGGTGGTCATCGAAATTCATGACAACGGCAAAGGCATTGATCCTGAGATCATCAAGAAAAAGGCTTATGAAAAGGGGATCATCACTGAAGACCAATTGGAGTCGCTCTCCGATCACGAGGCGATCCAGTTGATTTTTGTGGCAGGATTTTCGACGGCAGAGCAGATTTCGGATCTGTCAGGGCGGGGCGTGGGCATGGACGTGGTACGCTCGGCTGTGGAACATGTGGGAGGTTCGGTGGTGGTTTTCAGCACCTTGGGGGAAGGGTCCAGAGTGCGCCTGGAACTCCCCATGACCATGGCTATCAGCCGGGTGATGCTGATTGAACAAAGCGACTCCCTCTTTGGTGTGCCTTTGAGCATGGTCGCCGAGACTGTACGTATACCAAGATCCGTGGTGCAAACCATCAAGGACCGGGAGGTGATCGTGTTGCGCGGCAAGATCCTGCCGTTGGTGCGTCTGCGGGAACGTCTGCAACTGGGGCCGGAACCCGTTGACTCCACGCAGCGTGAATTGGCCGTGCTGGTGGTGAATCCCGCTGGCGAGGAGATCGGCTTGGTGGTGGATAATTTTCAGAAGGGCGTGGATATCGTGATCAAACCCCTGGAAGGGATCCTCTCCGCACTTTCCGTCTACTCCGGGGGCGCGCTCCTGGGAGATGGTCGGGTGCTGTTGGTCTTGAATCTCAAGGAGCTGATTTGAATGCCTGTCACCTATACCGATCAGGAAGCCATTCTGACTGCAACCGTCGCCATCGAGGAGGCCGAAACCCTGTTGGCCTGGCTGAAAGAGCATGGCCAAGGATCCGTCAACGTGCAGGGGTGTCAGCATCTGCATACGGCGGTATTGCAGGTGCTGTTGGCTTTGCGTCCCCCGTTGGGAGAACCACCAACGGATCCTTTCCTCAAGGAGCATGTTTGGCCATTATTGCAATCAGACGGTGAAATGGCTGGGTGAGAACAGTGTATTTGTTGTCCACATTGAGATATCATGCTGGCTTGCTGTTGCCATTTTTACTATCAACCAAAAGCGAGACGCTCTTATGAAGACCATTTTTCTGGTGGATGATTCCCCCACCATGCTGATGAGCCTGGAAGGGGTACTGGTCAAGGCGGGTTACAAGGTCGAAAAGGCCCCCAATGCCGCAGAGGCACTGAACAAGCTGAAAGGCGGTGTGGTGCCGGATTTGATTATTACCGATTACCACATGCCGGGCATGAACGGTGGGGAGTTGATCAAGGCAGTCCGCGCCATGCCTGCGTTCAAGTTCAAGCCTATCCTGATGCTCACCACCGAATCCGATCAGACCAAGCGGATGGATGCCAAAGCTGCCGGGGCCACAGGTTGGCTGGTGAAACCCGTTCAACCACCCGATCTGTTGGCAGTCATCAAACAGGTGGTTCCAGGTGCTTGATATGCAAAAAAAATATCGTGAGTGCAGGCGGTTGGTCAAGGTGCTGGATGAATGGCCTGATTTCAAGTTCAAGTTTGTCCCGATGCATCTCATAGGATCTGCGCAAACCAAACGGATGGATATCAAACTCGGAGTTGTTGGCTGGCTGATAAACTCCTTTCAATCGACAGATCTGGTGGCTCTCTTGAAACAGGTGGTTTCAGGTATTTGATATGCAAGACACTCTCCCACACAAAGCTGAAAGTATTTTTGTATCTGGCAAAACAAAAATTCTTGACATGATTTTGGAACAGGAACGGATCCGAAAGAAAAGTGTCAACAAATCTTTGATTGGGATCGTGTTGACAGGCTTTGTTTTGTATGTGGTTTTTTTTATTTTTGACGTTCATATTGTTGACAAGCTTTTTGAGCACCACAAAAATATAAAGTATGGTGCCATGGATGAGGTGCCTATAGTTATTGTGATCGCTCTTCTTCTCTATCTTCCAGTGCTTTGGATTGGTGAAAGGAGGTTGTCGCAAAATAATCGTTTATTGTTCGAGAATATAACTGAAATAATTGTCGATGATCATCGGGTTCAGCAGGAAGAGTTGGCTGGCATGCAGAAATTGACGGATCGTATGTTAAATGCCTTGCATGAGAGTGAGTGTTCACGAAATATCATGACCAACACCTTGGCCCAGATGGAGCAGCAGTTTAATGATTTGGCAGAATTGTCTGGGGATCTCTATTGTACCGTGGATGCGGAGGGGCAAATTACCTCGGTGAGTCGTACCATCACCTCTTTATATGGTTATACTGCTGAAGATGTCAAAAATAAACCAATTGAGTCATTTCTTTGCACCAAACAATACTTGAACAGATCAGATCAGCTCACTGTGGAAAAGGCTTTTCAGGGGCACCCTCTTGTTGAATTTCCCATGGTCATACCTCACAAGAATGGTTCCTTGCTGGAATCCATGCTTTCCGTTGTTCCTGTGTATGATAGTGATGGAAAGTTGACAGGTTTCTACTGTTCAGTGATCCTGTTGACTCAAGAGTATCTGATGGAACAGGCGATCAAACAAAGAATTCATCTGGTTTATGGTGAACGTGGCTCTGATGACAAAGGATTTCTTAATGTTACTTTTTTGCTTGACACCATTTTGCAGGAACAGCTTCAAGCCGTCACCAGGGTCACGGAAGAGGCGGCGTTCAATCTGTTGAGTCAGATTCAGGCCGTGGATGCGCAACTGGGCACTGTCATGGAGTTTCTTGTGCAAAACGACGCCGCGACCCGTTCCCAGGGGGTGGATGCCCAGCAAGCCATTGAGGAGGATCGGGCGGCGATTGACAATTTGCGTCAGTTTGTGGCTGATATTCAAAAACGCAAGGAAGAAGAGCGTGAACGTGGCATGCGGGTTCTTCAGGAGATTCAGGGATTGGGTGGTTTCGTGAGCATTGTCCATGAAATCAGTGATCGCACCAATGTGCTGGCCTTGAATGCGGGTATTATCGCAGCCAGAGCAGGAGAACATGGTACTCAATTCGCGGTGGTGGCCTCTGAGGTGCGCAAACTTTCGCGGCAGGTCAAAAACGCTGCTGAGGAGATTGGTAAAGGCATTGTCGGGGCGCAAGAGACGATTGCCACCATTTTTGCAAAAAATAATGATAACCAATCTCATGTTGAGGAGAGTTTTCTGGCGGATACGGCCAACAAAATGATTAAAATGGGTGATAATTACACTAAAATTCTTGACAGCAGTGCCGCCAATATGGCCAAGATTACCTTGTGGGGTCATGAGCTGGCAGAAAAAACCATGCGCTTGTTGTCTGAATTCCAATTTCAGGATATCAGTCGGCAGCAGATCGAACAGGTGATCAAGGCATTGGAACGCAGAAAAGAGTACAGTCAAAAACTCAGAGATGTCTTGCTCGATTCTGGCAAAGATTATCAGGAGTTGGAACATTTCTCTTTGGATTCATTGCGCGCCGATTATGTCATGGCCACGCAACATCAAGTCCATACCCAGCAATTGGGTTTAAACCAAGAGGCCCCTGTCGCGGTCCCCCTTATTGAATTGTTTTGAAAATGTTGAAGACCTTGGGGGTGGAGAACCGCCCCCCATCCTTTTTTTAAAAAAATTATTAAAAAAAAAGAGGGGGTCTGGGGGATTCATCCCCCAGGGTTTTGCCTTTGACTTTGCTTTTGATTTTTCATAAAACACTTCAAAAAACCAAAAAAGCTTTCGATGGAGGCTACATGCATGAATGCCCACGACCTTGGTTATGCCAAGCTTTTTTCGCATGCCCGGATGATTCAAGACCTTGTGTCTGGTTTCATTCATGAAGCTTGGGTGGCAGGGTTGGATTTTTCCACCCTGGAGAAAGTCAATACGGTCTACGTGACCGATGATTTTCGCAAGCGTATTGATGATCTGGTTTGGAAGGTCCGGTGGCATGGGACAGATCGATGGCTCTACATTTATGCGATCATGGAGCCACAATCCACGGTGGATGACATCATGGCCGTGCGTCATATCCTGTACGAGATGCTGTTTTATCAAGATTTGCGTCAATCTGGACAAATCCAGAAAGGTCAAAAATTTCCTCCCGTTGTCCCGATTGTTTTGTATAATGGAAAAGAACGGTGGACGGCTGCGATGGATGTGGATGAGATGATTGAGGAATCTCCTCCCGGCCTGGAGGCGTATCGTCCGCACATGCGTTATTTGCTGGTGGATGAGCATCGATATCAGGAAAGTGATCTGAAGTCCATGCAAAATGGGGTGGCAGCGTTGTTTCGGCTGGAAAAAAGTCGCAGTTTGGCAGATGTGCGCCAGGTGATTCAAGAGTTGATTGTGTGGTTGAACGGTCCAGAACACCAAGAATTGCGTCGGTCGTTTGCCAAATGGTTGAGTCGGATTTTGCTGCCACGACTGTTTAAAAAGAGTGGTGCCATCCCGGAAGTCATGCCGGAGATGAACGAACTGGAGGAGGTGCGTACCATGTTGGCAGAAACTGCGGAAGGATGGACAAGAGAGTGGTTGCGGCAAGGCCGTCAGGAAGGTGAGGCCAAGATACTGACTCGCCAGTTGCAACGTCGTTTTGGCGATTTGCCTGCTTGGGTCAGTGAAAAAATCGCCAAGGCCGAGCCGTCTTTTTTAGAAAAGTGGGCAGATCGTGTATTGGATACCCAAACATTGGACGCAGTGTTCGTAGATTAGCCATGCCGGAGATGAACGAACTGGAGGAGGTGCGTACCATGTTGGCAGAAACTGCGGAAGGATGGACAAGAGAGTGGGAGAGGAACGGAGAGGTCAAGATACTGACACGCCTGTTGCAACGTCGTTTTGGCGACTTGCCTGCTTGGGTTAGTGAAAAAATCGCCAAGGCCGAGCCGTCTTTTTTAGAAAAGTGGGCAGATCGTGTATTGGATACCCAAACACTGGACGCAGTGTTCGCAGAACCCGTGTGATGAGGAATGGCTGCAAAAGACCTTGGGGGGCGGTGAACCGCCCCCCAACACCCCCCACCCTTTTTTTTTAATTTTTAAAATATTAAAAAAAAAGAGGG
>JAMOBH010000007.1:0-36931 GCA_039908085.1 Magnetococcus sp. YQC-5 | reverse complement strand
TCATCCCAGTTTGATTTTCAGCTGGCAGTCTTGTCGGTGATCACACCAGAAAGGGTCACTGTGCTGGTCTTGAAAGCCGCTGTCAAACTCACCGAACCCATGAGGGTATTGGCAAAAATGGTTTGGGCCACCCCCTGTTCCCGGTTGGCCGACAAGGTATTGATCTCGCCCCGGCCCGTCAAAAAGCCCTGAGAGATCGATCCATTACCCACGTGGCGGAACCCGAACACATACTGACCCGCAGGCAGATCAAACGAAAAATTCCCGTCCTTGTCGGTCTGGAACAACAGAGGCGCACCACCTTGCTTGGGATAAACCAGGATATCGGCGTTGCTCAAGCCATTTGTGCCATCGGTCAGACGACCAGAGACCAGGCTGTGATCCGGTCCATCATCACGGCCAGCCACCAGCTGAAAATCAAACTGGGATGAGGAAACCGTAAACGGTATGCCAGCCCCCTGAGCGGCGGCCTCCACAATGTTGATCTGACCAAAATCCACGGACGGGTCATAATAACCACCGATAAAATCACCGATTTTGGCTGGCATCAAGGCTGCGCAATGCTGCCCGTCCGCCAGGATGGCGGTCACTGTGCCACTCTCCGAAAGATCATGACTGGCAACCAGATTCTGCACACAGGCACCATTCTTGTAAGGATAAATCAGCAACCCGCCTGACTTGATCGGGACGCCTGAGGCATCCTTGACGGTAAAAGTCACGGCTCTGCCCAGATGCTCTGGACGCAGAGTCAGAACCATGGGAGAAGTCATGGTCGCCATGGCGACATCGGCCATTTTTTGCGGTTCGTAACCTGAGGCACCATAGGTCAACGTCACGACATCCGTGGGATCCAACACCGGGGCATTGGAGCGGACATAGACCGTCAACAAAGGAGAGCCACTCCCTGTGGCTTCATTGTAGCTTCCCGCAACCTGATGAATATGCCTGTCAGAAGCTGGCAGATTGGTCGTGTGATCGACCCGCAACATAACAAAGGGATTCTCCAGTGTCACCCCGACCGGGGCATTTATTGTGAACTTTCTGTCCGTGATGGAGTGGTTGGTCAAGGATACCAGAGCTGTGCCATTGGTCTGGGCCACCAAGGCTTTTTTGGCGACGCCATCCAGCTCATGCCGTTTTTCGTAGACCACGCCCAGGCCCTTGGCCAAATAGAGATCAGCATGCTCGACCCAGGGCGTGGGGTTGCCAGCTTCCCAGTGGGTCTCGGAACGGTGGATATGCACCACGCTGGTCAATTTGGACAACAGCCCCGTATCGGTGATGGCATCGCGCCACTCTTTAAAATACTCATCGTCCTGCAAAGCATCTGGCAATACAGAATCCAACAGATTGAGATTAAGATGGGCTACGATCTCCTGTTTTGACACGTGCCATTGATTGGGAATGGGTTTGGTATTGGCATCCAGGTTGAAGGCAATCCGGGTGACGGTATCGGCATACCCATCCGCAATCGTGGTCGGCAGAATGGGTCCAGGTGCCGTTGTATTGGCAATCGCCACATCTTCCTGGCTGATGCTCATGTTATCAGCGGTCAGGAGCGGTGCCCTGACAAAACCATACTGGGCCTTATGGATCAACTTCTCCCGGCCCACATCCCAATGCTTCTCGCCATGAATGATCAGGCCCGTGTCATTGAGAGAGTAATAACGACCATCATCCCCCTCGACCAGAGAAACGCTGCCCCGATCCAGGAAGGTTGCCGTTTTGCCAGCCCTGGACCAATGGAAGGATTGAACGGACACTGAGCCTTCCTGATTGTTTTTCTTTAAATTTCTGGTCACCAGAGTGACACCGGAGGGCAACATCCACTCTGCGATAGCCATGGAATCGATCGTGACCGGTCGCGCCACACAGACAATATTTGCCGTGGCCGCGCCATTGGCATCTGTCACGGTGACAACGGCTTGACCTGGGGCGTCACAGGTGACGTTGGTGACCCCACTGCTGGAAGTCAGGGTGATCACGCCCGTTTCAGGAGAGGCGGTAAAAGTTGGTGTACCCGTAACATGTTGCAATGCCAACATACGAGTACTACCCACGGTCAGGTTGAGGGGTGCCATGCCAAGAGTGGCATTCGGGTCCGCAGGTTGCTGGTCTGAACGCGTCATGGTGATGGTATTCGACCCGAAACAGGTGCCCACCTTGCGCACCCACTGGATGGCACCGTTGCCAGCATCCTTGTTCGTCATCAAAAAACGATACGAGGTCCAATCGGTTTTGACCGCGCTGTCGATATGCTTGAAAGTATAAATGCCACCATCGACCTCACCTGTAACCAGAGTGGAACCCCCGACTTCCATACTGATGGTGGTGCCGGATTGAATGATATTGACAGAAAGCGTGCGCGCCGGTGCAGACTCACAACTGCTGACATTAGGCGATTGCGCATCCAGCACATCCGCACCTACCTGCAAAGTCCAGGAACCCGTGATATTGAAAACAGGCTCCATGGTTCGACTCACCTTGATGTCGCCCTGTTCCGTACAAGAGCCGCTGGTTTGAGCAGACCAAGTCGAGGTGAGGGTTCCGGTCCCCTGATTCTCACCGGTCAGTTTGAATGCAAAATCCCTGGTCATGGATGGTGTCTGAGCATGCAACGTATATGCATCATCAGTGACCTTTCCTGAATCCAGTACCACAGAGGATTCCGACAGGGTAAAGGTGTCATTGGCCTGGGCTACGGTCACCACCCACTCCTTGGGATAGGCCGATACACACCCCTGAGTAAGCGAGGTCACTGTGTAGTTGACACTCCACCGACCCGTGGCATTATAGGTTCCTGCCTGAGCCACGCCGCCTGACAGAATCATACCCATCAGGGCAAACAGAAGCATCCAAATACTTTTATTGGTCCATTTACCGAGCATAATCAATCCCCTTACCCCTGTGCTTTCCCATTATATGCATGAGTGTCGTGACCCCTGGACATGAAATCCATGCACCAGATTGCGCAAGCGATCCAGCTTGCCTGGTCATGCTGATCTGTTTGATCTTGTTTAATTCTACTGGATTGGCGCAATGGATTTGGAGCCGAACGGTCCAAATCATTATCACAAACATGGGACAGTTTGCAGAAAAAGTCAAAAAAAAAATCGATTTTTACTTTTGGTTACACTCCGGCCTGCCAAGCCCTGGAAACGCCATGAGCAAAAATCAAAAGACAAAACCAAACCCCTGGGGGATGAATCCCCCAGACCCCCTCTTTTTTTTTAATATTTTTTTAAAAAAAAAAGGGGGGGGGCGAACCGCCCCCCAAGGTCTTGCTTTTTTATTTTTCTGTAAAGATCATGGGTTTAGGTTAATCAGAGATGGAACCAAACAATCACTTTCCTCCACCCAAACCGTGTACATAAAGGGTCAATTGTTTGATCTGCAAAGGCTGCAACTTCCTGCCCACATCCTTGGCATCCGCACTCCAAGCCGGCATTTGACCATTCCGTCCCTTGGCAATACTCTCCCGAATGGTTGCAGGATCCCCCCCATGCAACCAAATGGCATCTGTCAAATCAGGTGCCCCCACGGGAGGTGCTGCCGTACCACTGACCGTTCCCTTGAGAGAACCATTCCCATTGTCCCCATGACAGGCATTGCAACCCGCATCACCACGAAACAAAACACCCCCCCGCTCACTGGCTGCCGGATCCTTGGACCGCTTGGACAAAGACAGGACAAATTCCGTCAAATCGTTCACCTGACTTTCGGAAAAGCCTCCTCCGGCGGATTGCAAATGGGCAGGCATCTGCCCGGAACGTCCATTGCTGATCGTTGCATAAATCGTATCCAAATCACCGCCATACAACCAGTCATCATCCGCCAAAGTCGGAAAACCACCCGATTTGACGCCAACACCGCCACTGCCATGACATGCGGCACAATAATCCCCGAACAAAGCCTTGCCACCCGACATGGCATATTGCAGGAGCTGATTGTCTTTGGCAATTTCCTGCAAGGCAAGCTTCTCCAGACGGTCATTGAACACTTTCTTTTGTGCCTGACTGGCCTCCATTTCCCCAAGAAACTCCTGACGCATGGACCAGCCCAGCACCCCTTTGGTAAATCCATCCGCCAAAGGCCATGCTGGATAGAGGATCCAATACACCACGGCCCAAAGGATCGTGCCATAAAAGGAGTAGAGCCACCATTTTGGCAGGGGATTGTTGAACTCCCGCAGAGGATAGCCCTCATCGTCATCCCATTGATGCCCGGTGGTTTCCACGTCATGTGTATCCGACATTTTGGTCGTCTCCTTCATTGATTCAGCGCGATTGAGCCTGATAACTGGAAAAATCCACCAAAGTCCCCAACATTTGCAAATAGGCCAACATGGCATCCAGTTCAGTGACCTGATCAGGCTGACCGTCAAAATCATCCTTGGGCACTTTGTTGCCGTAACGTTTGGCCAATCCAGAGGCATCCCCGCTGGCTGAAGCCTGAGCGAGCACATCCTGTTTGGCATTGGCAATCTGCTCGGCGGTATAGGGAACCCCGACTTTGGATAGAACCTGCATCCGTTTTTCCACGTCATCATACTTCAGGGCATTTTTTTGCAGCCAGGGATAGCCCGGCATGACCGATTCCGGCACCACAGACTGAGGATGACGCATATGAGCCTGATGCCACTGATTGGAATATTTGCCACCAACGCGGGCCAAATCAGGACCGGTACGCTTGGAACCCCATTGGAACGGATGATCATACATGCTCTCTGCTGCCAGGGAGTAATGACCATAGCGTTCAGCCTCGTCCCGCATGGGACGAATCATTTGCGAGTGACAATTGTAACACCCTTCCCGGATGTAAATATCGCGGCCAATCAGCTCCAGAGGGGTGTAAGGACGCATCCCTGAAACCCGTTCAATGGTACTTTTGATGAAAAAGAGTGGAACGATTTCCACCAAACCACCGATGGAAATGGCGACCAGCACCAGAATGGTCAGGAGGGGTATACTTGTTTCAATGGTTTCGTGTTTCATCGCGTTCCTCCCGATTATGCCGCTGTTGGCCGTGTCAGAGTGGCACCTTTTTGCACGGTCATGGCCAAGTTATAGGCCATGACCAAAGCACCCACCAGAAAAACAATGCCACCAATGGCCCGGATCAGATAATAGGGATGCATGGCCGCCACGGTTTCGGCAAATGAATAGCTCAGATTGCCAAAGCTGTCATAGGCCCGCCACATCAGCCCCTGCATGATGCCGGAGATCCACATGGCCACGATATAAATGACCACACCGATGGTGGAGAGCCAGAAATGCAAATTGATGAGGGGTACTGAATGAATCGTCACGCCCCACAATCTGGGGACCATGTGGTAAAGCGCGGCAAAAGAGACCATGGAGACCCATCCCAACGTACCGGAATGGACATGACCGATAGTCCAATCAGTATAATGCGAAAGAGCATTAACTGACTTGATGGACATCATGGGGCCTTCGAAGGTGGACATTCCATAAAAAGAGAGGGAAACGATGAAAAAGCGCAGGATGGGATCGGTTCTCAATTTATGCCAGGCACCGGAGAGGGTCATGATACCGTTGATCATTCCGCCCCAGGAGGGCAGCAAGAGCATGATGGAAAAGGTGGCTCCCAAGGTACTGGCCCAATCCGGGAGGGCGGTATAATGAAGATGGTGGGGACCGGCCCAGATATACATGAAGGACAAGGACCAGAAATGGACCACGGAAAGCCGATAGGAGTAGACAGGGCGTTCTGCCTGTTTGGGAACGAAATAATACATCAGGCCCAAAAAAGCGGCGGTCAGGAAAAATCCGACGGCATTATGTCCATACCACCACTGGATCATGGCATCCTGGACCCCGGCGAATACCGGGTAGGAGTCGGTCAGGTTGACTGGTATGGCCAGGTTGTTGACAATGTGCAACATGGCCACGGCGATGATGAAAGCCAGATAAAACCAGTTGGCGACATAGATATGCCGCACCTTGCGACGTGCCAGGGTACCCAGAAAATTGATGAGATAGGCCACCCAGACCAAGGTGATCAAGATGTCGATTGGCCAGATGGGTTCTGCGTACTCCTTGCCCTGGGTCAAGCCCAACGGATAGGTGATGACGACCAGAAGCACGACGAGATTCCAGCCCCAAAAGGTGAAACTGGAGAGAAAATTGGAAAAGAGACGTACCTGACAGGTACGTTGCACCACATAATAACTCGTGGCGAACAACACCGAACCTCCGAAGGCGAAAATCACCGCCGAGGTATGCAGCGGACGGAGTCGGCCAAACGTCAAATAGGGAATGTTGCCGTTCAGATCAGGAAAAGTCAATTGCAGTGCCAGAATCACGCCCACCAGAAAACCTACGATGGCATAAATAACCGCAGCAACAGAAAACTTTTTGATCACTTCGTAATCGTACAACTGATCTGTCTTGTTGAGTTGTTGGCCCACGTCACCCTCCTGTTGGGTAAGCATCAAAAAATTTTGCCTGGCACGTTCATTTTGCTGTATGGTACATGCTTGGATGTAATCATAGCGGATTCCAGCGCGAAATAAACCCTAAAAAAAATTTTTTCAATGTTGAAACATCCTGACCAGGAGCGATATGTCTCTCGACCCAGATTCTCTGTATGCCTCATGGAAAAAAATTTATCCAAGATCTCAACGCGGCTTCTTCCGCACTCTGAGATGGATCCTGTACGGGTTGGAGCTGGGCCTTTTTTTTCTGGTGCCGATGCTGCGCTGGGAACGAACGGAAGGTCTGCCCAATCAAGCGGTTCTGTTTGATCTGCCGGCACGCAAATTTTATATATTTGACTTGATTGTGTGGCCTCAGGATATTTTTGTCCTGGCTTTTCTGCTGATTGCCGCTGCTGTGGGACTGTTTTTCATGACAGCCCTGGCTGGACGGGTTTTCTGTGGTTACATGTGCATACAAACGGTCTGGACCGATTGGATGTTGCAACTGGAAATTCTGTTTGAGGGCAACCGCAAGCAACGGATCAAGCTGGATCAATCTCCCTGGACACCAGGAAAAATTCTTGTCAAGGTGGGCAAACATCTTTCCTGGATGCTGGTCAGTCTGGCCACGGGGTTTGCATTTGTCTGTTATTTTATCGATGTGCCCACTTTATGGCACCAGTTGCAAGATGGCACTCTGCCCTATGCAGCCTGGTTCACCATCCTTTTTTTGACCCTGACCACCTATACCATGGCCGGCTTTGCCAGGGAACAAGTTTGCATTTACATGTGTCCCTATGCCCGTTTTCAGGGGGCGATGTTTGATGATGACACCATCATCGTGGCCTATCATCCTGAACTGGGGGAACCCCGTGAGTCCAACCGCCGTAAACGCCGGTCCATGGGGGAACGGGTGGGAGAGTGTATTGACTGTGATGCTTGTGTGACGGTATGTCCCACGGGCATTGATATTCGTGACGGTCAACAATATGAATGCATCACATGCGCGGCCTGCATTGATGCTTGCGACAGTGTACGGCGACGATTGGGGGCTTCCGAGCGTGTTCTGATCTGCTATACTTCATTGCAGGAGATGAAGGGGGAGAAGACCCGTTGGCTCAGAGGCAGAGTTCTGGTCTATGCTGGTTTGTTGATCCTGTTCATGGGAGGGATCGTTTGGTATCTGACGGGTCGTGCCGCTGTGGAATTGACCGTGATCGCTCACCGTCAACCCATGTATATCACGCAATCAGACGGCTCCATTCAAAATAATTATACAGTCAGGATCCTGAACATGACCTCCACCCCTCAAACCTATGCATTGAAGGTCAGCGGGGTGACGGATGGGGTATTGTCTGTGGCGGCTGTTTGGACCATGGATGAACAGAAAAATCCATTATTGACCGTAGCACCAGGGTCTGTGACTCCTTTCACGGTTTATTTGCGTCAACCATTGGAACGGGTGGAACCGGGAAATACACAGGCTCTGTTTTCGTTGATCGCCAAGGAACCTCTGGGCGGAGCGACAACTTATCGAACTGTTTTTGTGAGGCCATGATGAATCATTCCACGCCCAAGGAACCCAACATTCGAACATTTTGGCGTGAACCCTGGTTGATGGCCATCGTTTTATTTTTTGTGGTCGTGGTGACGGTCAATTTGATATTGATTCGTTACAGTATGCTTTCCTGGACAGGTCTGGTCACAGAAGGTGCATACGTCAAGGGGTTGAACTTCAATCAGGTGTTTGAAGCCCAACAGAAACAGGATCACTTGGGGTGGCGCGTGATGTTGGATACTTCGAAACTGACAGTTGGAAACAAAGGAGAGCTGATGTTCTCCCTTTGGGATCGAAAGGGAGAGCCTTTGCCTGAAGCGCACATTCAAGGAATGTTGTTTCGACCTGTGCACCAGGGAGCGGACCAACGTTTTGTCATGACTGAAAAGCAGCCGGGATTGTATACCGCAGATGTGACTGTACCTCTTCCTGGCCAGTGGGATATCAAACTGGACGTTGCGGCTCCTGGTGGGACATATCGTTATGTTCAGAGGATTTTTTTATCGAAATCGGAATAAAAGGATGGGATCCTGGGGCGAAAGCCACTCATAATCAGCTTCACAACAAGGCAAGAACCGATTGATATGACTACTGATGAAATGTTGCTTTTTTCCAGGCAGTTTTCCCTGGTTTTGTTCTTTCTGCTATTTGTGGGCATTGTATTGTGGGCTTACTGGCCCAAGAACAAAGAACGCTTCGAAAAAGAAGCCCGTAGTATACTTGAAGAGCCTGATGATCCTTAATTGTTCAGACCCCTCCTCTGGAAAAACTTCCTGGGGAGGCGGTGAACCGCCTCCCCAGACCCCTCCACCCTTTTTTTTAATTCTTTTTTTGGAGGGGGCATCCATTGAACCAATCTGCTTGTTACCACTGTGGCTTGGAGATTCCAACCATTCCCGCCATTGTCAAAGATGGACGGATTTTTTGTTGTACAGGTTGTTGGCAGGCATGGCAAATGATTCAAGAAATGGGCTTGAATGATTATTATAATCGACGAGAGATCAACACCACAGGCATGCAGCCCAAAGAAACAGACGATGCGGATCTTTCACCATTTAATGACCCGGTCTATCAAAGCCGTCTGGTACAGGATATCCATGGTGTCAAAGAGGTTTGTTTGATCCTGGATGGCATCCATTGTGCGGCCTGTGTGTGGCTGAATGAACAGGTATTACGCAAACTGACCGGAGTTGAAGATGTTTGGATCAACTTTGCCACCCACCGGGCCAAAGTAAGATGGAATCCAGATCAGGTTTCACTTTCCGAGATCATCGGCAGAGTCCGACACATTGGCTACCGTGCGGAACCCTATGACCCGACACAACGTGAACAACAGGCCTCGCGTCAGGACAGAATTGTGCTTGCCAAACTGGGTGTGGCAGGATTTGGGGCCGCCAACGTCATGTTTATTGCCGTTGCCCTGTATGCGGGCTATTTTCAGGGCATGGAGAACAACACAAAACAATTTTTTCACTGGGTATCCCTTCTGCTGGCCACTCCGGTCATTTTATTTAGCGGCAGTCTATTTGTACAAGGAGCCTGGCGCGGACTGCGTGCGGGACATCTGACGATGGATCTGCCCATTGCGTTGGGGGCATGGGTAACGTATCTGTTCAGTGTGGTCGTTACCGTGCAAGGGACCGGGGAAATTTACTTTGACTCGGTGACCATGTTTATCTTTGTGCTGTTGACAGGACGATTTTTGGAATCCATTGCCCGTGGCAAAGCAGCCGGGGCCATGGAACGATTGCTCAACCTGGAACCCCGTCACGCAGTTGTCATTCGGGAAGGCGAGCCAGTCAGTGTGCCAGTGCGGGAAGTACGGGTGGACGAACAGGTCATGATCAAACCTGGGGAACGGATTCCTGTGGATGGAACCCTTCTGACAGGCATTACCAGTATCAATGAATCCATGCTGACAGGCGAACCCATGCCCGTCACGAAAGGCCCCGGAGATGAACTGGTCTGCGGCACGTTGAATCTGGAGGGAGCGATTACATTAACGGCTACTCGTGTAGGCGAAGAGACCACCCTGGCCCGTATTCTGCGACTGGTGGAAACAGCACAAAGCGCGCGTCCGCCCATACAGAGTATCGCGGACCGGATGGCGACACGATTTGTCGGAGTGGTTTTGTTTTTATCAGCTGTCACACTTGGATTGTGGTGGTGGCTGGACCCAACGCGAGCATTGGAAAACACGGTGGCTGTTCTCATTATCACCTGCCCCTGCGCTTTGGGATTGGCTGCCCCTTCAGCCATGATCACGGCCATGGGCACAGCGGCGCGCATGGGGATTTTGATTAAAAACGGTGAAACCATTGAATGCCTGGAACGAGTCACTTTTGTCGCCATGGATAAAACTGGAGTTATCACACAAGGACGCCCCATGGTGGAAAAACTGGTGCCTCTCCATGAAACAGACGAAAAAAAATTATTATCTTATGCGGCAGCAGTGGAACAACACTCCGAACATCCGGTAGGACGAGCCATATTTCGGGCGTATCAAGCGCGGGGTTGGGGGAGTGCGCATGAAGTGGATGAAGTCAGAAATGTGCCGGGTCTGGGCATGGAGGCCCGCCTGAAAGGGGAACGGGTGCGCGTGGGCCGTCCTGAATTTGTCATGGAAGGGAGTGACCAACCGGAGCAACCACCACCAAAAGATCTAGAATATCCAGCCACCTGGGCGGCCTGTAGCGTTGAACAAAAGATGTTAGGTTGGATTGCCCTTGGAGACGCGCCCAAACCCAATGCCAGAGAGGTAGTGGCAGCATTGCAGGATCTGGGTCTTCCGGTCATGCTGCTGTCCGGGGATCGGCAGGCAGTTGTTGAACACATCGGACTGTTGACTGGAGTGGATCGGATGGTCAGTGATGTATTACCTGCGGGCAAGGAAGGGATGATAGCCCAGTTGCAACAAACGGGAGAGGTGGTAGCCATGGTGGGGGATGGGGTTAACGATGCGCCCGCGCTGGCGCGTGCGGATGTGGCCATGGTGGTGGCCCATGCTGCGGATCTGGCGGTGGCTTCGTCAGATGTCATTCTGCTCAATCGGGATTTTTATTCAGTTGTGCGGGTTTTTTTGTTGGCGCGACAGACATTGCGCATTATTCGCCAGAATTATTTATTTTCGATTTGTTATAATATAGTGGCGATTCCACTGGCGATGAGTGGAATGGTTGCACCTATTGTAGCGGCCATTGCCATGCCCTTGTCCAGTTTGATTGTGGTAGGCAATGCTTTGCGTTTGCGTCAAGGAGCATCGGAATTGAGGCAAATGACATAAGATGGATGCTGTTTACCTGTTGCTGCCACTGGCTGTAATATTGGGAAGCATTGAGCTGGGATTTTTGATCTGGTCGATTCGGGATGACCAGTTTGACGACCTGGAAGGTCCGGCACATCGTATTCTTTTTGAGGATGATCAGGAACTGGTGCCAACAGGCAAACAAGGTGATGAGGAGCGAACAGAGATACCGGGCGACAAAGATCATTAATCCAAGGAGATTCAGAACCCGACTGTGGCCTTTTTCATGAGACATGAACCGCACCTGTCTTTTCTATTGCAGAATTCAGTTAGTTGTTGTTCTTGGAGATTTCCTAACGTAACCGTCTGCTTGGTGCAATATAGAGAACGCGGCCTTGGTGGATATTGATCGTGAATCACGGAAACTACTGAAAACACGGAAGAAACAAAGCCAAAAATTCGTGCTTGCCTTGGTTGAAAATGCATCTTCCATGGCCATACCCAATATAACTGACATTCATGTATTCACCATTGGAACTGGTTATATATTTACAGGAATCGGAATCCCGGAATCACTTTTTTATACTGCCACGCACTCTTTTTTGGTGCCAAAGTAAAATTTTTTTCCCATCACATACCCTTTTCTCTCTGTTTTTTGGAAAAAAAAAGCGATAATGGCTTGATCTGTTGATTTTTGCTGTTGCGATCATCTACAAGGTATTATATCCTAGTGTGATTCAGAACTGGATTGGGGAAAACCTATGACACCAGAGCAAAAAGCCGTCATGTAGCAGTGCCACAGTATGGAGGAGGAATTGGGAGGACAAAAGATGACCGTTCAAAAAGAATCACCAACGTTTCCACCATTGCAAGCGATTCCAAGTCCATCACCACCACCTGTTTTATCTCCAGAGCAGGTTGAATTTGGTAATCCCATTCCTCCAATTGAACGAATCAGAATTTATTCATCAAAACAATGGGAGGATTTCATCTTTGAGTGGGTAGACAGTTTGCGCCAGAAGTATTCTGAGGTTAATCGGTGCGGTGGTGCTGGTGACATGGGACGAGATGTTGTCGCATTTGTCCATAACTCAAACGAATGGGACAACTATCAATGCAAACATTATGATCAACCGTTAATGCCTTCAGATATTTGGATCGAACTTGGCAAGCTGATGTATTACAGTCACTGTGGTGATTACACCTATCCAAGAAAATACTACTTTGTTGCTCCACAAGGAGCAGGAACAAAACTGTCAAATCTTTTACGAGATACAGATAAATTGCATCAAGGTTTGATTGATAATTGGGATAAGAAATGCAAGACAAAAATCACATCTACCAGCAATGTAAATTTATCGACTGAACTCAAACAATATATCAATAAAGCAAATTTTAGCATTTTTTCTGTATTATCACCTTTAACAATAATTGCACAGCATCGCATGACACCGTGGTATACAGCTCGATTTGGCGGTGATCTTCCAGAACGACCAGCTCCAGTCCCGCCTCCTCCTGATATAACATCCACAGAACTGAACTATAACTATGTGAGTCAGCTTTTTAAAGCATACGGTGATCATCTGAAATCCAAAATTTTATCCATTTCCGACCTTCAACCTGAATATAAATTATATCAGCATTTTCTAAGAAGCCGAGAAAGTTTCTATAGTGCTGAATCGTTGAAAAGTTTTTCAAAAGATCATCTGCCCGGTACATTTGAACGCCTACAAGAACAGTATTATGACGGAGTAATCGATACGGTTGAAAAACCATATGATGATGGATATGCTCGTGTAATTGCCACAATTGAACTTGCAAAACAATTAAATATTACCGACCAGCCATTACAAAAGAGAACGAGCATGAAAGACAAAGGGGGAATATGCCATCAGTTGGTAAATGATCAGAAAATGTGGTGGATGCCATGCTTAAAAACCGGGTAACAATGTTTTCCTCTCCTTTCAATACTCCAGTTGAGACTGGCTTACGTGTGCTTTCCATTCTCTCTGCGGCCTACCCAAAACCATTTGATCTTCATCACCTATCATATCTTGATTATTTACTGGTCCATTCAAACGATATACCGGATGGACCAGATAGTCTTCATCCACCTACTCCATATCGATCAGGAGAAATTCTGGTACGACGATCCTTGATCGAACAGGGACTGTTGTTATTCTGGAGTCGTGGACTTGTGGACCGACATTTTACAGAAGAAGGAATTATATATGCGGGAACGAATAGTTCCGGCACTTTTTTGGATTCATTATATACCATGTATGTAAAAAATCTCCGAGAACATGCCAATTGGTTATTAAATAGGCTTGGCGACTTGCCGAAAGAACAAATACAGATGATGGTTGAAAAAAATATGGATAAATGGGGTTCGGAATGCACATTTGAGTCAATTTTTATTGAGGAATCCATCTCATGAACAGGCTACGTTTGACAGGTATGCGCATGACTGGGCCTAACGCACCAACGGCTGAAGTGATGTTTAATGATGGCCTGAACGTGATTACAGGGCCGTCTGACACAGGAAAGTCTTTTATTTTTCAATGCATTAATTATGCTCTTGGATCAAAAAAAACGATCAAAAATATTCCTGAGGCGTCTGCATACGACAAGGTTTGGATAGGATTGCTTTTTATTGATGATAATCAAGAATATGTCCTTGAGAAGAACATAAAAAAAAGACAAATCTGCCTCCATAAAGTCAGATTTGTAGATGGGCACTTTCAACACGCCCCATACAAAATATTCAACGAACAAGACAAATACAATGAAAATACAGCTTCAAATTTTCTTCTTAATTTAACTGGTCTATCAAACAAGCAAATCAGAATAAACAACGATGGAAAATTGCGTAAATTAAATTTTCAAGATCTGATCAATATATCCATTATTGACAAAGAAAGCATGATCACAAAAAATTCTCTAATTTATTCTGGAAAAAGAAAAAATATTGCCGATAATTCAATTTTAAAATTAATTATTTCAGACAAAGACGACAGCGACCTTGAAGATTTTTATCAAAAAAAACAGCCTGCCAGTAAAACTCGAATTGATGCAAAAACTGAAATTGTTGACGAAATTATTACTGAATATAACAATGAAATTAATGTAGGTACGGTTACAGAAAATGAGGATGATATTAATTTAATTTATGAGGATTTGGAGATCAAATTCAACAATGTAACAGAGAATATGAACAGGGATCAAACGATATTGACCGATGCTGAGAACAACCGGCAAAAGGAATGGGGAAAATTAAACGCATTAAACACAAAGCTTCGCGTTCATGAAGAACTTTTAGCCCGCTTTGCCCTTCTGAAGAAACAATATTATTCAGAAATTGATCGGTTGAATGCAGTCTCGGAGACTGCCTATGCATTAGCACTATTGACTACAAAACCTTGCCCCTTATGTGGTGCTGAACCACAAATGCAAAATCACCATCATTTGGATGAACATGAACTTCCAAACATTCAGGCGTCAGGACAGCGTGAGGCTCAAAAAATTGCTGGTTTGTTGCCAGGTCTTGAAGCGACCATATTGGAAGCTCAAAAAGAGGAATCTGATTTACAGGAAGAAATACAGCAACAAACTCAATTGGTGAAACAATGGAATGATAAAATTAAAAAGGAGTTGGAGCCAAGAATACACGCTTCCATTTTAACTTTAAAAGAAATCACCAGTAAGCAAATCAAGCTTCGGCGAGCCATGGATTTATATGCAAAAATTGATAGCTTGCAGGAAAAGCGCAGGCAGCTTGATCAAGACCGTTCGTTAAAAGCAACCAAACCTGAATGGGAGCCTCTTCCATCACAAGATATAAATAATTTATGTATTTTAATAAGAAATTTATTGCATTTATGGCGTTTATTCGATATAAAGCGAATATTTTTTGATATGAAAAATGAAGATTTTATTGTTAACGGAAAAAATCACAATGATCATGGTACAGGCGTAAAAGCAATCATTCACTCAGCATTTAATATCGCTTTGCTTCGGTACTGTATTGAGCAGGATCGCCCACACCTTGGCTTTGTTATGCTGGATTCGCCTCTTACAGGTTATAAAGAAGCAGAAACAGAACTCCATGAAAATGCCCATTATCAAATGAAGACAGCGTTTTATCGGTCACTTGCTCAACGGAACCGTGCAGGACAAATTATTATCTTGGACAATGAAATTCCACCGATTGATGTTGCTTCACAAATAAATCATATACACTTTACGAAGTCAAACACTGGCCGATATGGTTTTATTGACACATGACCGAATATATTAGTTTTTTATTCAACAAACAACCACTTTTATTTAAAACACATCAGCTACTGAAATTAAAAATCAATTTGCCATAAAGTAGACGATCACAATCCCATCTTAAGCGATTTATTCGATTGCACATTCAATCCGATTTCTGCCTCTCTGCTTGGCAAGATACAACTGTTGATCAGCCCTGGTAAAGGCACTCTCCGGTGATTGTCCTTTTTGGGGAATGACAGAAACCACACCAATACTTAAAGTAATATAATCTGACACATCCGAATCAAGATGCGAAATGTTCAACTCCGCAACCCCCTTTTGGATCTTCTCTGCCATATAAACCGCGCCCTGCATGGGCGTGTCCGGCAACACACAGGCAAACTCCTCTCCCCCATAACGGGCTACGAGGTCTGTTCTCCGCTCCAAGGCATCTGTCAACGCCCTGGCAATGTTTTGCAGGCATTGATCACCAGCCTGATGACCATAACGATCATTGAATTTCTTGAAATAATCCACATCAATCAGCATGACGGATAAAAAAATATTATTCAAACGTGCGGCACGATTCCATTCCTGTAATAAAAACTCATTCAAACGTCGCCGATTGGGAATGCCCGTCAAACCATCCTGAATGGCCAACCGTTTCATCAAATCATTTTTTCTTTTCAAATCAATATGTGTCTTCACCCTGGCACGCAATAAAAACGGTTTGACCGGTTTGGTGACATAATCCACGCCTCCGGCTTCAAAACCAGTAGCCTCAAATTGCTCCTCACCCATCGCGGTCACGAAAATCACCGGAATATCCTTGGTGGGCGGATGCATCCTCAACCAACGACACACCTCATAACCATCCATCGTCGGCATGACCACATCCAACAGAATCAAGTCCGGTTCCTTCTGTTCCGCCATTTCCATGACTTTACGAGGATCCGTCGTAAACAAAACACGATAATCGGGCTGCAATAATTTTGCTAAAACCTCTATATTCGCAGGTTCATCATCAACAACCAAAACAGTTGGCTTGCTTATTGGATCCATACTATGCTTCCTCTCAAGCACCATCAATTCAACATACCACCTTTATATCGTATACTTACACACATCAAACAACTCTTAATAAATTAAATACCAGATCAACAATCCATGCAAATCAATTGACAAGTTCATGCTCGGAAGCTGTCTTGGTTAGTTGACACTTGAAAGGTCCGAAGCCGCTTGCAACGGCTCAATGGCACGGATCAATGCCTCCAGTTCGTGACACAACTGATCCATGATTTTTTGACAACCAACCCTGTCATGCTCGCAAGAAGCTTGTTCCATCCTGTCGGCCAGGTTGGCAACCAGGGATGCCCCAATATTCGCGGCAACCCCCTTGAGACCATGCAACAAAGATTTCAGCCCCTCCCAGTCACCCATCGCCATCAACGTAACCAACTGCTTTCTGGTTGTGGCATGAGTCTTGGCAAAATAAATCAAAAGATGGGTCAACAAATCCCGGTCACCATCCAGACGTTCCAAAGCATCATCCAGATCAATCAAAGCCAACACGTCTACGTCAGGGTCAACCCGTGCCTCTTTCATGATGAAAGTGGATGCGGCCTGTTCCGAGGCCAATGCAACCCGACGCGCCAATACCGGGGCCACAATCACAGCCAGCACAGAAAACAACAACTTGACATTGACCGGCTTGGTCAAAAAATCGTTCATGCCCAATGCCAGACAATACTCTTTTTCACTTTTCAAAGCATTGGCCGTCATGGCAACGATGGGCAGCCTTTCCATGGAAAACTGCTCCCGTATCCTCCTGGTAGCCTCATGGCCATCCATCACCGGCATGTTCAAATCCATAAGCACACAATCAAAGGCATCAGGATGCCCGGTCAAACGCTGTACAGCCTCCAAACCATTGACCGCCCGTTCCACCTGGACTCCGGCCTTGCCCAGGATTCCCGCAACCACTTGCCAATTGAGATCATGATCCTCAACCACCAGAATTCTGGCACCACGCACCTGCAAACGATTGGTCTCATCTTCTGTCTGTCGAGGCAACGGCATGGGGATATCCTGAATATTATTTTTATTTTGTATAATCTGCTTCGGCAGTTCAAACAACAGCGTAAAAACAAACTCACTACCAACACCCGGTGTGCTGATCACATTCAGCACCCCCCCCATGCACTCCACAAGATTTTTACAGATGGTCAACCCCAAACCAGTCCCCCCATAGTTTCGGGTCGTGGAGACATCAGCCTGGGTAAAAGGCCGAAACAAACCGGCAATCTGCTCCCCAGAGAGACCAATGCCACTATCCCGCACCCAAAAACGCAACCGAATCGCGTTTTCCAGCCTCTCGACCGGTTCAACACCCACGGTAATGGCTCCTTGTTGCGTGAATTTGAGGGCATTGCTCCCCAAATTAAGCAGAATCTGTTCCAAACGCAAAGCATCACCAATCAAATGGCTCGGAACACCTGAGGACACTTCAGCACGAATCCTTATCCCCTTTTCCGACGCTCGATCAGCAAGCAGATCAACCAACTTGTCCAGCACCTCCTCTAAACGAAACGGATTGTGTTCCAACTCCAGTTTCCCGGATTCGATTTTCGACAAATCAAGAATATCGTTAATAATAGCCAATAAAATTTCAGCCGCAGAGTTGATCTTGCCCATCTGAGTCTGTTGAACAGCTGTAAGCTGGCTCTGGGAAAGCAGATATCCCATACCAACTATGGTATTCATTGGAGTGCGAATTTCATGACTCATCTTGGCCAAAAAAAGACTTTTGAAACAAGAAGCCTCTTCTGCAACCTCCTTGGCTCGACGCAAAAGATCCGTCATCTCTTTATATTCAGAAATATCCACCCCCAAACCAATCATGCAAGGAACACCGTCCAGATCAATGGAATGCCCAAGCCAGTAATGGGGTGTCGCAACACCCAACTTGCTGACCATACTGGCCTCCATTGCGGCAGTTCCACGAGTGAAAACGTCCTGTATATACGATGAGATCAGGTTTGGCTCCTCACCAGGGAAAAAATCAGCCAGATTGGCCACAGCCACCTCTTCCGAAGTATAACCTGTTATTATTTCAAACTTTTTGTTCCATAGTTTCAAAGCTCCATGCTGACTGCTCAAACAAATCAGACCAGGCAATGCATTGTTTATATTACGGACATCATTCAAACGACGATTCAAATTATTTATTTCATTATCCCGATTGCGCCGGGCCTTCCGTAATTCCTGGGTCATGGTATTGAACGCCTCAGCAAGAGAGCTGATCTCATGGACACCCACGACCGAAATCTTTTGCCCCAGATCTCCTTGCCCAACCGCCACAACAGAACGGGAGAGATCATTAAGAGGTGTGATGACATCGCGTACAAAATGCCTCATCATCAAGAACCCAAGCCCTGACAACAGGAGCATCACGATGAGGATGAAAAGGACGACCAGCCCAACCCCCTGATGCACAAAGCAGGCAACAAAGCCCCCCATCAAGGAGAACAGACAAAAAAGCAGCAGCAAAAATTTGACTTGCCACCCCAGAAGACGATCCATGCAGTTTGACCTCCCATGCCAAGCAAGACAAACGATCATTCAGGTGAAATCAGGTGAAATGAGATGGATAGTGGCTCTCGCCCCAACCCCCACCAGGGGCTTTGCCCCTGGACCCCACTTGGCGGAATGGTTCCCTCTGCCCCCCCAACACTTTGCCCAGCTTGATGTGGGAAGCCTGCAACCATGTGGAAGAGCCATCACGATCCCCTGAAATCTTGGGTAAGCACACCAAAATCATGCAGCAGATTGGCAACCACAGTCGCTCCAAAACCAAATTCCAGCGTTTCCAAACTCTGCTGAATAAGCGCGATGGTGTCGCCATCAACATGTCGCGCCAATGGCTTCTGAATGGCTGCAAAAACCTCCCTGGCCTGAAAATCACCCTCCTCAAGCAACAAACGCAACTCCACCAGTTTACCCACCGGGAAGGGTTCATCCTCCTCCATGGAGTCTGATCTGACCTGCTCCAGAGTGGGATGCATACAATGCAATTGTTCAATCGCCTGGATCAAAACGTCCAAATCACGACACAAAACATCCAAAGCAATTTTACAAGCGTCAACATCCTGATTACGGGCCATCTTTTCGATCCCCGCTGCCAAAGATGCCAGTTTATATGCCGAAATGTTCCCAGCCACACCCTTCAGACCATGCAATAAAGTTTTAAAACCCTCCAGATCCCCAGTGGCCAACAATCCAGCCAGTCGCTTGCCTGTGGTGGCGTGCATATTGGCAAAATTGACCAACAATCGTATCAAAAACGCCTCGTCTCCATCCAAACGTTCCAGGGCCTCCTGGATATCAATGCCCTCCAGATGCCATGACGCATCCGATGTCTCAGCAGCCCTGGTGGCACTCTCAACCGTTGGAACAGAATCCAGGACACCAACAGGCCGACGCGCCAGTACGGGAGGCAACAACGAAGCCAAAGTCGAAAACAATTGATCCACCTTGATCGGCTTGGTCAAATAATCATTCATGCCCAAGGAAAGACAGTGATCTTTCTCACTTTTCAAAGCATTGGCCGTCATGGCGACAATCGGCAATCGTTCAATTGTAAATTGCTCACGTAAGATCCGCGTGGCCTCATAGCCATCCATGACCGGCATTTGCAAATCCATGAGAACAGCATCAAAGGCATTGGGATGACTTGACACAAGTTTGACAGCATCCAAACCATTGACCGCCCGTTCAACCTTGATGCCCACTTTGGTGAGAATCCCCTCGGCCACTTGCCAATTGATCTCATGATCCTCAACCACAAGAATTCTGGCACCACGCAATAGCGCGCGGTGATCCTCAATTCCTGGTGATGTCACCATCCGCCCTGATGATGGCTCTAATACTTTGCCATAAATATCTGAAAGGGTGTCCAGCAACATGGAGGAGGTCACCGGCTTGAGCAGAAACCCTTTGACGCCCAAATCCCGCGCCTCTTTCATGAGTTCCGGCTTACCAAAGGCCGTCACCATTATAATGTTTGGCGGTTTTTTGATATTTCTATTGTTTCTTATACGGGATACTGTCTGCATCCCATTCATTTCCGGCATCTGCCAATCCAAAAACACCACATCATAAGGAGGCTCTTGGAGACGCGACACCCGTTCCAGCTCGATAATCGCCTTGGGTCCGGAATCAACCACAACACTCGTCAATGAGAGGCCCCGCAACATTTGCTGGAGGATGTCACGCGCACTCTCATTGTCATCCACCACCAGAACCCGCAAAGAACCAAGATGATCAAGAATCCGGGTTTCATCCATGAAATCCGTTGACTGGCGTTCAAATGAGAGCGTAAAAGAAAACGCGCTCCCGGAACCGGGAACGCTATTGACCCGCATGACACCACCCATCATGTCCACGAGATTTTTGCAGATGGCCAAACCCAATCCAGTCCCTCCATAGTTGCGGGTGGTGGAGCAGTCAGCCTGAACAAACGGTTGAAACAACCCGGCAATCTGTTCTTCGGTAAGACCGATGCCGCTATCCTGCACCACAAACTCCAACTGGACATGCTCCCCGCAGGTTTTGAGCAGCGCGATTCGAAAAACGACTTCTCCAGATGGGGTGAATTTGACCGCATTGGTTCCCAGATTGACCAGGATCTGTTCCAAACGCAAAGCATCCCCGATCAAAACATGCGGCAAGTCAGCAGGAAGTGCGAAAAGAATCTCCACCCCTTTCTCCACAGCGGGCATCGAGACCATGGCAGCCACTTTTTCCATGACCTCCCCCAGATGAAATGGGGCGTGTTCCAACTCCAATCTGCCAGCCTCGATCTTGGAAAAATCCAATATATTATTGATAATTCCCAATAAAGTTTCGGCAGCAAACTGGATTTTGCGAATTTGCGACTGTTGATTGGGCGTGAGTTGAGTCTGGGCAAGCAGATACCCCATGCCAATGATGGTATTCATGGGAGTACGAATCTCATGGCTCATATTGGCCAAAAAGAGGCTTTTGGCCTGATTGGCAGCTTCGGCGTTTTCTTTGGCGGCCAACAAGACTGCTTCGGAGTTTTTGCGTTCCGTGATGTCACGGATCACAGCGGAAAAAAACCGCGTGCCATCGGTGTTGGTCCAGGAGTTGAGAGACATCTCCAGGGGAAATTCCTGACCACTCTTATGCAACCCGGCCAGTTCGGTGGTCTGGCCAAGCAAAGGAGCGTGACCCTGTGCGATAAAACGTTGAAAACCCTGCTGATGGGCCAGAGCGAATCGTTCAGGTATCAATATAACCAACTGTTTTCCGAGGATTTCATGCCGTTCATAACCGAACAACACCTCTGCCCCACGGTTCCAGAAAATGATGTTTTGCTCGGTATCCGCAGCGATGATGGCATCCCGGATCGACAAGGTGACAGAACGAAACTTTTCTTCACTGGCTTGCAGGCGTGCCAATGTTTTTTCGTGACGCATGACCTCTTGCCGCAAATCAAGATTACTGGCTTCGGCAGCACCAATGGCGTCATTCAAACAGAGCAGCATCTGTTTGCGTTCGGAAATGTCGCGCACATAGGCCGTAAAAAAAGGAAATGCAGCACCCGGAATCACGGTGATCGCTATTTCAATCGGAATGCGCTGACCATCAACATTGAGGGCTTCCAACTCGATATGTTGGTTGATGACCCGTTGTTGTCCTGTGGCCAGATAACGGGCCAATCCCTGACGATGGGAATCCCGCAATTCAGGGGGAATGATGAACTGACTGATCTCCTTGCCCAGGAGATCCTTTTTCTTGAAACCAAAAATCCGTTCAGCCGCCTTGTTGAACTCAAAAATGCAACCATCGGTATCAATGGAAATGATGGCATCCAACGCCGTATCAAGGATGGCCCGGTTACGCTGTTCGCTGTTGCGCAATTCATCTGTGGCCTGACGCAGATTTTTTTCAACCCAAAGCAAAAGACGATAAAACAGCAGCCCCAGAAACAAGGCAATCAGAGCGATCCCGATAATCACTCGTTTCTTGTGTTCTGTGCTGATTTTTTCCAAAGGCTGGTCACCAAACATGACACCCAGTTGGGCCACCGTGTTTCCAACGCTATCTGGAATCTGGATAAAAAAATAATGATCATGATTCGACGAATAAATGCCATCATTACGATCAAAAGTTTTACCATGATTCCATTGATTTTTTAAAACCAAATCAATCATACTCGAAGATATGGAACGGGTGCCACAGGCGAGAACGACGTCTGGAAATTGATCCCAATCCGAAGATTGACCCTGCCTGACCCGCCAAGCGTGCCAAGCCGCTTGATTCAGAAATTTTTTGTGGATAAACAAATAAAAATCCACATGCAACGTTTCATCCAACCAAGTCAACAACGATGACAATTCCTTGCCCATTTCCAGGTACCCGATCAACTGGCCATCGGCCATCCATGGCATGACCACCCGCTGGGTCAAAGTGCCGTTAGGCCCCAATTCGAGACCTTGGGCCAATTGCCCTGTGGTCTGGGCTTGACGCATGGTGTGACGATCAATCCGATCCCCAAAACGTTCAGGATCATGTACTCGCAAAAAATTGATGCCTTGAGGATCGTGAAAATAAAAATGAGAAATGGCTTGATCACGCTTGATACGATCAAAAACATCAGAAATTATCTGCACGATTCCCTGCCGATCCGCAGAGAGAAATCGCTCTACAAGCGCATGATTATTGGCATATACCAATAACTCTCCCTCCATGACACGATAATTCTCACGCATGAAAAGTTGAACAATATCGCTAACCTGGTTCTGAAAATTGGCATTCAGATGCTCTTCCTGCTCGACATGCATCCACTGCAAGGAGAGGTGGAAAAAAAACAACAACAGAGCAAACGCCGCCACAAATGAGGCAATGATCGGCTTTTGAATACTCCAAAGCGGGGAAGCAGATGGGATTGGAGAGGGTGACGTCATGAGTGACCGTATCATTTGCAGGATAAGGAGAACATACAGGCAGAAAAGGGTGTGTCACTTGGTGGCTTGAGTGACTATGTGGATTATTGCACATTTATGAATGACACGCCAGACCATTTACAGTTTGATACATTTTAAAATAACAGAGACAAACGGGCTGTGCCATGCCTGGACGCCTTGGCGAAAAGTGTCTAAGATGGGGTGCAGAATTATTGAATGTACCCGTGTTATGATTTCAGTTGAGGAGCGATGGCATGGCAGGACACAGTAAATGGGCCAATATCAAAATCCGCAAGGGGGCACAGGATGCCAAGCGTGGAAAGGTCTTTACCAAACTGATTCGAGAAATCACCACCGCCGCCCGCATGGGGGGGGCTGAACCGGGATTCAATCCCCGTTTGCGCACCGCCATACTGGCTGCGCGTTCCCAGAATCTGCCCAAGGATACCATTGACAAAGCCATCAAGCGCGGAGCCGGGGCCGAAGAGGGAACCGACTACAAGGAAGTGCGTTTTGAAGGCTATGGTCCTTCGGGGGTGGCCATCCTCGTGGACACCTTGACTGACAATAACAATCGTACCGTGGCCGATGTCCGCTGCCTGTTCAACAAATATGGCGGCAACATGGGATCTTCGGGTTGTGTCAGCTACCTGTTCGACAAGAAAGGTCAGATCACCTTTCAGGGTGTCGATGAAGAGGCCCTGTTGGAAGCAGCCCTGGAGGCCGGAGCCGAAGACATGATCGTCGAGGGGGATGAATACGAAGTGATCACCTCGCCAGAGACCTTCGAGAGCGTTCGTGAAGCCCTGGCCGCTGTGGGATACAACAAACCCATCTCGGCGGAAATCACCATGCGTCCCCAAAACAGCGTCACCCTGGATGAAAAAGGGGCGACAACCATGCTGAAACTGCTGGACATGCTGGAAGATAACGACGACGTGCAGAAGGTCTACGCCAATTTTGACATCCCGGACGAGATCATGGAACGTCTGGGCAACGGCTAGCCTCGAATGCGCGTCCTGGGCATTGATCCTGGCACCACGGTCACCGGATGGGGGGTGGTGGAATCCCATGGTTCCGGGTTTCGCCATGTGGCCCACGGCTGCATACGCACTTCGGCAGAGGATCCTTTGCCAGAACGGCTGGGAAAAATTTTTGCGGGCATCTGCGAGACCATCCAATTGCACCACCCTGCTGCTGCGAGTGTGGAGGAGATTTTTGTCTCCATCAACGTACAAAGTGCCCTCAAGCTGGGCCACGCCAGGGGATGCGCCATTGCGGCACTCAGTTCCCTGGGGGTGCCGGTTTTTGAATATACCGCCCTGCAAGTCAAGCAGGCGATGACTGGATATGGCCGGGCGGAAAAACATCAAGTTCAAGCCATGGTCAAACGGATTCTGGCCATGGCCAGCACCCCGCCTCAGGACGCAGCCGATGCCCTGGCTGGGGCATTGTGTCATTTGCAACAAAAATCGAGGATAACGCTCTTGCAAACCCACAAAAACATGTCATGATCGCCCACCTGCGCGGCATACTGGCTGAAAAAGAACCCCATCAGGTTGTGATCGATGTGGGAGGGGTGGGATATCGGGTTTTTATTCCGTTTTCCACATTTGAAAAACTCCCGGATGTCGGCACATCTGTTCGCCTGCTCACCATTACTTATGTTCGTGAGGACGCCTTTCATCTCTATGGTTTTTTCACGCCAGCAGAACGAGAGATGTTCACGGTCTTGAACTCGGTCAATGGCATTGGAGCCAAACTGGCACTGGCAGCCCTTTCCACGTTTTCCCCGGAGGCTTTGAGTCTGGCCGTGGTCCAGGAAGATGTCATGACCCTGGCCAGGATTGCCGGAGTTGGCAAACGGATTGCGATGCGTCTGGTGGTGGAACTCAAAGACCGTCTGCCTGCCTTGCCCACACCCACGCCCGACGTACTGCCCATGTCTGGAGAGGGATCCCCTCCTCCTGCTGAAGTTCCTGCGTCGGCCCAGGTTTCCACGATGACGCTACGCAAGGAGTTGATCGCGGCTCTGGTCAATCTTGGCTATCGCCAGATGGATGCGGAACGGGTGATGCGTGACATCTCGCCACAAGAGATGACCGATCCGGCCTTGGCGTTGCGGGCTGCTCTCAAGATTCTATCACGATGATGAGTGACGACGACTCACGCCTGATTTCGCCTGTTCTGCGAAAGGACGATGAACAACGGGAACCGCCTGGTTTGCGCCCCTTGAGACTGGCCGAATTTGTCGGTCAAAATCAGCTCAAGGCCAATCTTCAGGTTTTCATTCAGGCTGCCCGCTCACGGGGGGAACCGCTGGATCATCTGCTGTTATACGGCCCGCCAGGCCTGGGCAAGACCACCATGGCACGCATCATCGCCACGGAAATGGCCAGCGGACTGAAAACCACCTCTGGCCCGATCGTGGAAAAGGCCGGAGATCTGGCCGCCTTGCTGACCAATCTGGAACAGGGAGACATCCTGTTTGTGGATGAAATCCACCGCTTGAGTCCGACCGTGGAAGAGATCCTCTATCCGGCCATGGAGGATTTTCAACTGGACATCATGATCGGGGAAGGACCATCCGCCCGCTCCATCAAGATTGATCTGCCTCCTTTTACTTTGGTTGGAGCCACCACGCGCTCTGGATTGTTGACCAGTCCGTTGCGGGATCGATTCGGAATTTTGGCGCGCATGGAGTTTTACAGCCCAAAAGAATTGGCACAAATATTGCTTAGATCTAGTAAGATTTTGACGATTTCACTCACAGTGGCCGGTGCCGAAGAGATTGCCCGTCGTGCCCGTGGCACCCCGCGCATTGCCAATCGTCTGCTCAAACGGGTGCGGGATTTTGCCCAGGTGCAGGGGGGACATCCCATTGATGATGGAGCCGCCGATGCTGCCCTCACCTTGATGGAAGTGGATGCCCTGGGACTGGATTCCATGGATCGACGTTTGCTGTTGACCATCATGGACAAGTTTGGCGGGGGTCCGGTGGGATTGGATACCCTGTCGGCTGCACTGGGGGAAACCAGGGATGCCATTGAAGAGGTCATTGAGCCGTTTCTGGTTCAGGAGGGATTGTTGGATCGCACACCACGCGGTCGCCGGGCGACGCAATACGCATTTCAACATTTGCAACGCATCCCGCCTTCCACATGGCAAGGATTTCTGGTATGAGTGAACCTGAATTTCAATGGCCGGTACGGGTCTATTATGAGGACACGGATGCTGGAGGCGTGGTCTATCATGCCAGTTACCTGAAATTCATGGAGCGGGCACGGACCGAATGGCTGCGACAGTTGGGGTGGCAGCAGGAGTCGTTGTTTCGTGAATCCGGGCTGCTGTTTGCCGTGGCCAGAATGGAAATTGATTTTTTGGCATCTGCACACCTGGACGACGCCCTGAATGTTACGGTAACATTAAAAGAACAAAAACGAGTGAGCCTGACCCTTGAACAAACCATCACCTGCAAGACGACGCTCAAACCCGTTCTGATCTGGGCGCGTGTACGAATCGCCCTGTTGAATCGTGATTTCAAGCCGGCTCGATTTCCGGTGGAACTCCGTGACCGGCTGCAACTTTTATTGGACGAACGACTGTGAATCAAGCACTCACTTCTCACAGCATGTGGGACCTGGTAGTCCAGGCCGGACCAGTGGTCAAACTGGTGATGCTGGCTCTGTTGGCGGCTTCTGTGGTTTCCTGGGCCATCATCATCGACAAATGGCGACGTTTTCGACGTATTGCCAAGGATGCTGCCGAATTTGAAGAACGGTTCTGGAGTGGTGGGAGTGTGGCCAAGCTCTATCAAACCGCAGCCCAAGAGTGGCCGGAAAGCCCGATTGTCACAGTATTCGTGACCGGTTTTCGCGAATGGAAACGCTGGGAAAGCAATGGTCCTGGAACACGGATCACCGAAGTTGGGGAATTGTTTGCCAATGTTCGCCGGGCCATGACTGTGGCTTTGAATCGCGAGGTGGACAATCTGGGGCGTGGTTTGACTTTTTTGGCCACTGTGGGATCCATCAGTCCTTTTATCGGCTTGTTTGGCACGGTATGGGGCATCATGAACTCATTTCTGGGTCTGGCCGGGGCCAAGTCCACGACGTTGACCATGGTGGCTCCAGGGATTGCCGAAGCCCTCATTGCCACGGCCATGGGACTGGTGGCAGCCATTCCGGCGGTGATTGCCTATAACAAATATGCGGCGGAATTGCGGCGGCAGCATCAAAAAATGGACAATTTCGGTTCTGAATTTCTCAACATTCTGGAACGTCAAACCTCACGCCGTGGGAGTCAAACCTGATGGGCATGGGTTCAAGCATGAATCAAGGATCGGACCGGTTTGGAGCCATGAGCGAAATCAATGTGACGCCCATGGTGGATATCATGCTGGTTTTGTTGGTCATTTTCATGGTGACGGCCCCTTTGTTGACTCAGGGAGTGGAAGTCAATCTTCCTGATTCGCAAGCCAATGCCTTGAGTACCGACCAGGAACCTTTGGTGGTGAGTGTGGCGTCCAACGGCACGACGTATATTGAAAGTCGTGCTGTAACGGTCACAGAAATGACAGAAAAAATCCGGGCCATTCGCAAAAACAACCCAAACTTTCCGATTTATGTACGTGGCGACCGTGCGGTAGCCTATGGATCGGTGATGGCCGTTATGTCACAGCTGCAACAAGCTGGCGTTGACCGGGTTGGACTGATCACCGAACCTCCTGGCTGATCGCATGCCGGCGCGCTCCACGCTGCTGATCTCTCTGGCGGTCCATTTATTGATTTTTGGACTGTTTTTTGTTATGCCCCACACGCAGCCCCCTCCCCCTGCGCAACCGGTATTTGCTGTAACACTGATAGAACTGCCCAAAAAGCCGCCGCTGACGCCGCCGAAGGATCCGACCTCGCTACCTGCGCCCAAGGCAACGCCTCCGCAGGAGACACCGCCGCCGCCCAAAGAGGTGCCAGCTCCACCCAAGGAGACACCGCCGCCGCCCAAGGAGCTGCCACCTCCACCCAAGGAGACACCGCCGCCGCCCAAAGTGGTGCCACCGCCGCCCAAGGAAGTACCGCCGCCACCCAAAGAGGTGCCACCGCCGCCAAAGGAAGCACCGCCGCCGCCCAAAGTGGTGCCGCCACCACCCAAGGAGCCGCCGCCACCACCCAAAGAGGTGCCACCACCTCCCAAGGAGCCGCCGCCGCCGCCCAAAGAGGTGCCACCACCTCCGAAGGAAGCACCTCCGCCCAAACCGCCGGTGGTGCAGCCCCCTGTTGTCAAACCGGATGCGGTACATCCGCCGAAACCACCGGAACCGGAGAAACCCGCGCCCAAGAAGCCGGAGCCACCTCCTGTGGAGCCACCCAAGCCACCGGAGAAAAAGCCACCGGAAAAACCGGCTGAGAAACCACCGGAAAAACCGGTTGAGAAAAAGCCACCGGAAAAACCGGCTGAGAAACCGGCTGAGAAAAAGCCACCGGAAAAACCGGCTGAGAAACCGGTTGAGAAAAAGCCACCGGAAAAACCGGCTGAGAAACCTGTGGAAAAACCAACGGAAAAACCGACTGAGAAAAAAGTCGTGGAAAAGCCGACGGTCAAAAAGCCGATGGAAAAGCCGACCGAGCATGAACCGGAGGAGAAACCACTGGATTTTTCCAAAGCGATAGCGAAGTATCAGAAGACGCCATCAAAGCCCAAGACACAGGAGCATGAGGCCGATGAAGCACCACCGGATTTTTCCAAAGCGATAGCCAAGTATCAGAAGGCGACGCCAGCCAAAGCCGAGGAGACACCGCACCAGCAACCTCCTCAAACGGAGAATGCGGCCCCTGTGGTATCGCAATTTGCGATTACGCGTTGGCAGAGAGGCGTGACCACGAAGGTGCGAGACAATTGGCGCAAGCCAGGAGGACTGCGGGGCGAAGCGGCTTTGGAAGTGGTGGTCATAGTCAAAGTTGGACCGGATGGCACACTATTGCATCCGCGAGTCAAACAATCTTCAGGCAATGCGGTGTATGATGAATCTGTCATGCGTGCCATCAGCAAGACCGCTTCTGTGGATCCGCCGCCCGTGGGATGTAATGATTGCCGGGATCTGGAGATACGGTTCCGTCCTGAGATCGACTGAGTCGTTGCCTGGTCAACTATTGGCCTCCCACTTAAAGAACTGTTGGGGGGGCATCCCTGTTTAACCGTGGATAATTTACTTTCCAATCAATAAGATATCCACATCGGACACAAATAGCACAAGGGGCACAGAGAAATATCAAAAAACAGTACACTGATACTGTTTTTCTCTGTGCCATTTGTGTCCTCTATGAATTTTATTTCTTTATAGGGGGGGGGGGGGCACTCCAACCGTTGCCAAGCTATCCACGGTTAAGTGCGGTGGTACCCAACTTTGGCCAATCAATGGGATACCTGGATTGATGAGGAAATCTCTACACAAGGGAAAAAGCATCATTCTTCGGTGGTCATCAACACAAACCCAACAAACAGACGCCAACTTCAATTAAAACATTTAAAATCATATAGACAAAATGGATTGATCGTGGCTCACTCATCAAACCTCACCAAACAATCTTGCCCACAAACCCTACCAGGGGCATGATTCCCACTGAACATCCCAATCATTTCTCCCTCATCACGTGAACCGATCAAAATCTCCGGCCATGACCCCATCCTGAATGTCTATGATGATGATGTCTTGAACCCCTTCCACTATAAAAAATAATATTTGATGAAACCGACGGGTAATAATAGGTCGGAACCGACTCGGTCACAACATACCGCGTAACCGGACGACTCACAATAACAGTTTGTGTGGCAGGGGCCATCCTCACTACAGGTGCCACTGTGGGCGCGTGACGATCCACCAACCGCCATTGGCCGTTCTCATCGCGGCACGTCAAACCAGCCAGATTCTCCTGTTTGGCATCAATGGTCGCTCGAATGGTCACCTCACGACAAATTCGTCCCTCTACCATCTGTGCCGGTTGCGGAACCACAACATAGGATACATTCGTTTCAGGATTGACCCACGTGGCCGTCGTATAAGAAGGTGCCACTTCCAACGTCCGATTGACTACAAGATGTCCCTCCCGCTCCGATTCGCTGGATAGCGCATAACCCAACAATCCTCCCACTGCCGCTCCAATCAATGAATTTTCACCACGATTTTTAGGCGGTCCCGATAAACTGCCTACCATGGCACCACTCAACGCACCAATACTCGCTCCCACTCCAGGATCCGCATGCCCCTTCGTGGGATTCATCAGCCAACCGGTTACTGCAAAAAAAATTAATAAATACTTCATCATCTTAACTCCTTTATCATCTGACACCGTCATCTGAAAAGCAAGTTCTTATCATTGCTATTTTTAAATAATAGCATAACATACCGAAGCCAGTCAATCATGCAGTCAAACACCCGATACAAAAAAATTCCAAATCCCTCATCAGTCTGGTATGCTATACTGTACGCGGTAAACTTAAAGCCTAATATTTTTACAGGAGAATTTCAATGAACAAACATCCAGCAAAAAAAAGATTCATTATCTCAATGGGACTGGGCAGCGCGTTTGGACTGCTATGCGTCCACTTGGCCGCCCACCACCAACCCGAATTGGCCAGTCCAACTCACCCCATCTTCTGGGCCATTCTCACAGACCGTCTGCTCATCGGAATGACGGTAGCCTTCGCAGGCGTCTTTACCACCCATCCCATCCTGGGCTTTGCCTATCGCCCCTGGCTGCGAGGAGCCTGTCTGGGTGCCATGGTCTCCCTGCCCTTGGCCTCTGGTGCCCTGAACGGACCCGCTCCCGCCAATACCCCACTTTGGTTCATTTTTGCCGCCACCCTCTTCTCTGGTGCGATTTATGGCTTAATCATTGACATCATCGCAACACGCTCCGGCGGCGAAGGTGCCTCTTTACTGGGCTGAAATACCACCTCATCCACCTCGTTCAGAGAGCCTCGACTCTCTGAACGAATATGCAACTCCTGTTGCGGAAATGGAATCTCAATCCCATGCGCTCGAAATACCCGATTGATCGCCGTATTCAAACGATCCATCAAAGTTGATCTCAGATCAGGATCCAAATGATACACCCGCAACTGAAATTCCAATGCACTTGGACCATGATTCATAAACAATGCCCTGGGCACCGGATCACGCAATACCATCGATTCATCTCTGGCCACTCCCAACAACAACCCTCGAACCTGTTCAATGTCACTCCCATAAGCCACACCAATCGATACTATCAATCGCACCGCCCTGGAACTCAACGTCCAGTTGATCACCTCCCTGGTGATAAGATCCCGGTTGGGAATCAGAATTTCCTGTAAATCCAAATTCACCACCCGCGTAGCCCGAATGTTGATCCGTCGAACCTCCCCCATCACCGTGCCCACGGAAATACGATCCCCAACCCTCACAGGTCGCTCCAACAACAAAATGATCCCACTGACAAAATTCGCCACAATCTCCTGCAAACCAAAACCAATCCCCACACTGATCGCCGCCGCCAACCACGCAATCTTGCCCAAATCCACATGCAAAGCTGACAAGGCCATGGGCATCCCAATCAAGACCACCCCATACCGGGTCATGGTCAAAATGGCATACCGCGCCCCTTGATCCATCCTCATCCGTGAAAAAATCAACAATTCAAACAATCCTGGCAAATGACGCACCAACCAGCTCGAAATCACCAAAATCACAACAAATCGCAACAAATCCGCAACACTGATCGAATCCACACTCCCATCCGCCATGGTGGTCGTCATCAGAGTGTATTCGTTCAGCGCATCCAGAGTCTGTTTGTTGACCCCCCAATAAGAGGCCAACATCAAACCACCAATAACTATAAAAATAATACGCAAAAACTTGCGCATACTGAGCGCGGATTGACGTTGATGCTCTGCTTCCTCTTCACCAGGTGCCACCGAGATCATCCAACGCCGATCACGACTCAATCGCACTGCCACAGCCAATGACAAACGATACAAACCAAGCACAATGAATAACGTCAACAACGACAACAACCCATTGCGCGTGATGGTGGCCGCCCCAAACCGATACCCCATGACATCCAAACCCACTATGGCCAAAATACCCAACACAATCACACCACGGATCAATCCCCATTGTTCCGCCAACAGACTTTTCTTTACCTGAGGTTGACCCTCTCTTGTTTCACCACCCCCAAACGAATGGCGTACCAACGGCGATGAGTCCCGGATCAAATAATACAATACCGCTCCCGCACAACATTCGTAAGCCGTATACCCCAACCTCGGCAATACATGAAAATCAAATGGCGTTCCACGAAATATAATCCATGGCATCAACAAACTGGGATAGGCCAGCAACATCACCCGCATGGCCTTCATCAAAATCGCTGCCAGATCAATCGGCATCTGAAACTGTCGCGTGGCAATCCCTCCCTCTTCAAACAAACGCCGACTCAAACGCCACAAAAAGAAAAACAACGCCAAAAGCGTCAAAATCCGAGCCAATACCGTCCCAATCCCTTCAGGCAATCCTGCCGCATCCAGAACCAAGGCGGCTATCAAAAAATAGATCGACCACCAGGCCGCCTCCGCCACCGCCACCATCATTGGCAACAACCAGAAAAAAAAGCTTCGTGTTCCATAAGGTTGCATCTGCCACCCCTTTACAGAACGCATCCAATGCCTCGACAATGGAATCCCCATCAACAACGCCAATGATAATAATAATCCATAAAATAATACCATAGGACGATTGACCGCTTCCACAACCCGACTCAAACTCTCCGCAGAAAGCAATCGCTCCATCCAACGCAACAGACTGTTTTCACGATCTGCACCAGCAATCTCATCCAACATCCCGCTCAACAAATGCCAAGTGATCGGCTCGGCATCCTGTATCCAGAATACCTTGGACAACACAAAACGTTCCAATCCATCCAGCACATTGGCACGCTCCATGGTCAACAATTCCAAACGCCGTTCATCCACATTGATTTCAAACAATACCCGTTTTTCGTCCAGCAATCCTTGCCGGTAGGCATCAAAAAAACGGGTCGCCTTCTCTTTGGTCAACTGTCGTTGCTTCTCCGTCTCCCCCTCCACATGCACCGCCAGCAATTCAGCACGCCATTGATCTCGCAAACTGCCAAGCCGTGTCTCAATCTCCAGTCGCCGCGACTGTGCCACAGATAACCGTTTCCGCATCGTGGCAGGAATCACCTGTTCCAATTCCAAACGCCGCTGCCCCATCAGCCGAAACGTGGATTTCAACAACTCCGCCGCCATCCCCTGGGAACCCATCCGCTTGACCAACGCAGAAAGATTCCCCATCTCCGTGGACTCCTCCTTGATGCGCGTCTCCTGACCGGTGATGGCTGTCGCCACCTCGGTACGCAACTGTTGCCAATCTGCGATATTCTTTTGCGTCTGCGCCACCAGAATTTCCCACTGCGCCAGCACCTTCTCCTGTGGCGTGGCTGCCTTTTCCGCTGCTTTCTCCTTTTTCGCCAAAGCATCAACCTTGACCTCCAGGGCCTGAGTCAACTGCTGATTCAATGCCTCCTGGTACTGCTTGAACTGCGACTCCTCCCATTCAAAAATCCGTTGTGCCAGTTCCAACTCCTTGTCCTGTCGCACGCCATGTTCTTTCTCAAAAGCCAGTTCCGCATTCCATAACGCAACCTGATCCTGACTCAACCGCACGCTTAACTCCAAATTGTCTCGCTGCAAAACAGCCAAACTTTTCTTGGCCGCATCACCCTTGCCATCCATGAGAGGCAACTTGCGTATCTCCTCTTCGGCTGCTGTCTGGGTTGTTTTGGCTGCCTGGATCATCTCTGGGATGCGTTGCATCAACTGACGCCGATTGTCCCGCGTTTCCTGCAAGGCCTTCACCGATTGCAGACGCTCGGCCCGTTTTTCTCCCAGTATCTTGAATGCCTCCTGATTCGGATTGACTGGCACAGGTGCTGCCGGTTTCTTCTCCCATTCCCGGATTTTTCCATCCAAATCGGCTTCTGCACGACCCTTCTCTGGCCGGATTTGAGTCAATTCACGCCGACGCCCCTCAACCTCTCCCAACTGCCGCAACATGTCCACACGATTTTTCAACACCGTGCGACGACGTCCGTCAACACTCTCATCAACCACTTCTCCTGGAATGGCGGTCAATTCCTGATTCAACAAGCCAATGATCGTGGCCGTGACTTCTGGAGAGATGGTATCGTTTTTCCAAACCTGGGTGTAAGCCGTCAATGACTGCCCCTCCCCCAATGACCCAGCCCAAAGGCTTTGGCCTCCGTACATACAACACGCCACTACAAGCATTATTAATAATTGCATATCAAAATCACATTTCTGAAAAAATTAATGTTATAACAACCCAAACAAAGAGGTCTGATGAAGACCCCTTTTTTCTGACTTTTTTCAACAACTTTTCTTTACACGTCCATATTGCGATTACGGAATGTTTCCGACTTTCTATCCTGATCAAATTGTTCCGCATGAAAGGTCATCATCGTACTTTTCCATGCATGTCTGGCGATTTTCAGAACCAAATATCCCCCAAAATCCCCGGACTGACCATACAGATAGTCGTCAGGATCACGATTGGCCTGCTTGATTGCCGCAACAAACTTACCCGGTATTCTTTCGGTCAATTCAGTCATCTTGACCTTGTTTTGCGTACCCTCGGACTTGTTTTCGATCAAGGCCTCCCCGTTGCCAAGATAGTAGATAAAATACCCGTCCTGAGAGAAAATCTGTTTTTTGATCTGAACCTTGCTACCGATCATCTCAACTTCATGCGGATTGTTGGTAGACAAGCCAAAGCTTTCCTTGGTCCGCAAATCAATCACATCATTCAAATGTTGCACCAGAATGGTGATCAGCTTGTCTTTCAACTGATCCCGCACATCTGGTGAAAGCTGATACATCACCGACCGGTCAAATTCCAACAGAATGCAAGGCTCCACGGCCACCACACTCGCACTGCGCGGCTTGGCACTCAAAAAAGCAACTTCTCCAAAAATGGACCCTGGCTTCAACTCGTTGATGGGATTCACATTCGGCTTTTTATACACACTCACTTTGCCTTGCAGGAGAATAAAAAAAGATCCCGAATCATCCCCTTCATTGATAATTGGAGTATTGGGGAGAAATTTTTTAAATACACTATCCAATCTGGAAATTTCGTTTTTCGCGCTCTGGGAAAAATCAGCAAAAAACTTGATTTTTTCAAGCAACTGTACATCAAACATACCTGTCCCTCCCGTTACTGAATATCAAACACCATGATTAACGATCTCTCACACCATGCGGCGCGTCAATCGATCCCCCAACCGTCCTATGTTGGAAAGTGATAAAAGATGCGCATACACCCAACTCAACTCCCCACTGCGAAACAGTTCCAATCCCTTGGTCTTGTTCAACTCCAATAACTTTTTCTCATCCACTGCCAACAATCCCTGCATGGCAAAACGTTGGCCATTCCCCAGTTCTGACTGCGCCGTCATTTCAACAAACAGTTCCATATCATTGAGTCGATTGACAAAAATTTCGGTTCTCCTGACCTGGTTCTGAAACTCCTGGAGAAACTTGATCGCATTTTGCAGCACCTGGGTCGGTTCACCCTGTTCATCCATCAAGGCCGCACCTTCCCCAGTCGTCGTGAAACCAGAAAAAGCTGCGTCTATACACACCGTCATCTCTCCAGCAGCATTCCCGCCACTGGCCAATACAAATGGATAACACCGAACAAACGCTGGTATGTAGCGTGCATCCCAAGTGCCATCCTGGCTCACAAAAAGATTTTCCGCATCCCGAAATCCCAACAACGCCACGGGCGCAATCCGCTCACCAACACGCACAAACAGAATGGGATATTCCTTGGCAGCCTCGGAAAATTCCCCTCCGGCAAGCATCACCGAATTGGTCGATGCCGCAAAGTTGAAATTGACAGGTTGAGTGCCAATCTTTAGATTTCTATGAATCTCTTTGTTTAATGCCACAGGCTGTTGATAGAACAATAATTCAGGCATTTACAATTCCTTACGTTAACTGGTTGAACAGGTTGACCTGCTGGTAAAAAGTCAAAGCCAAAACCCTGAGGGATGAATCCCCCAGACCCCCTCTTTTTTTTTAATAGTAAAAAAATAATAATAAGACGATAAAAAAAATAATAAAAAAAAAGGGTGGGGGGAATTGGGGGCGGTTCACCGCCCCCCAAGGTCTTTTTTTAAATATATACCGATCATAATCGACATTCCGAGCCTGTCAAAGCGGAAAGCATAGCAGATTTTCCATGTAATCCACAATTAAAATCGACATTGGCCTTTCCTGGGGTGGCGGTGAACCGCCTCCCCAGACCCCTCCACCCTTTTTTTTTAATATTTTAAAAACAACCCAAGGCAGACTTGCATCCATCA
>JAMOBH010000235.1:0-8974 GCA_039908085.1 Magnetococcus sp. YQC-5 | reverse complement strand
TATTTTTTGTTTTGAATAGGGGCAAAGGTAGCTTTGCGCCATCGCACAGAATATTTTCACGGTAAAGGGTGGAGGGGTCTGGGGAGGCCGTGAGCCGCCTCCCCAGGAAGTTTCTGCTTGCGGATGGGCATGAACGAGACCCCTCAAGCCATTCCAATCAATACACGAAGCCTGTTAAAAAATTGATGGACATCTTCGTGAATTTCGTCAACCTGCATGCTCAAGGCGATCTTTTCTCGCACAAGCATGATGGATGGATCCAGATTCTGCAACTGATGAAACAGCGAGTCATCATTTTCAAACAGAATGCGCTTGCCATCGACAACACTAAAAATATTAGCTTTGACATTCCGCCAAGTATGGTTTGGAGGCAAATTCAAATTTTGTTCTGCAAAAAACGAATCTATCATCGGTGCCAATGCTGCTGCAAACAGTGGGCCTGTATCATCTCGCGCTGCGCGTTTCCAGGCATCTGGCACCAATAAATAATTTTCAATATTTTTGCGTTTCCACTCCACCAGAACAGCATTATCTGCTTTGGGATGAAAGGCGGTTTCGTCGTTATCATAGTCAAAAAGCATCAGCCTGGACACATGCGGGACAATCTGCTGCAAAGCCTCATAATGACGGGTGGCGTGTTCTTTCATGGCTTGTTTGGTGCCACCGTTCATGGTCTTGAAGCAGATTTTACTCATCACCCCTTCGGCATCGCATGCCGAAGCCAAGGCGCGCAAAATGCGTTCATCGCTTTGCCCCTCCACATACAGGATACAAGAAGCTTGCATCACTTGATCAATCTCTTCATTGGGAATTTCCGCCAAGGCGCGCACCACCGCAGGAGTCGATTCGATCCGTTCAGGGCACCGAGTCAATAAAGAGATGATTTGACCAGGAGCCACGCCACGCACAAACTCTTCTGCATGGGTTGCGATCAGAAACTGCATACCCGTTTCGGTAGATTTTCGTCTGAAAAAATCCAACACGGCCCGTTGCAGGCTGGCGTGCAGATGGGCGTCGGGTTCATCGATCAACAGAGTGGTCGGTCGATAACCGTACAGAAAGGCGAGCAAAGTCAGAGTCTGGTGAAAACCACTTCCTCCTGAAATAATGTCGTAGTCTCTGTTATTTTGCTTGTATTCGACCCGGATGAATACATCTTGAAGCGGATCATATTCTGGGGGACGCAGATCTACCGAGAACCATTGTTTGATCTTTGCGGCGAGTTCCTGCCACTCCGGTGATGAATGAGAACGTTTGGCAGACCTTGAGCTTGCAGCGACTCCCGATGAGGGAGTGACGACACTCAACAGGAGGTTGCGCAACACACTGCCTGGTTGCCCTTTGCCCACCTGTTGACGAATGGGGGAAATATCCAAACGCTTTTCGGTTGGCTCAAGACCTGAAAAAGGGGGAATATAGGCTATTTGCGGCATGCCAGATGAATCGGCTTGACGGAACGTTTCCCAACCACCAGAGGGAATGGCATAGATGGTTTGTGGAGAATGGTAACGCAATTCCACACCAAAACGGCCCGGTGTTCCCGCTCCATTGCGCCATGACACGTCGATGTGGATCAGGATAAACTCCTGCCGTCTTTTGCCATCCTCTCCCATGGGATAAGCACGATCCGTTCTGTCTTTCCAAAGCAGGTTGAATTCCGGCACAGGCAAGGCGGTAAAATTGGGCAACACCACCTGAATACCCTTGGAGCCGCTGCGACTGGAATGATGAAATTGATCCACGCAGAACTGCCAAATAGCCAGAGCTTGGAGTGCTGTGCTTTTGCCGGAGTTGTTGCATCCGATCAGGAGATCGAACTGTTGGAAATCATACACCTGTTCATCGACACTTTTAAAATTTTTCAGTGTCAGGCGCGTTATACGAACAGCCTCAGACATCACGACACCCCAAACACCTTCATCACCTCGTCACCGAGGTGATTGATGACCTTGACCGCGATCCGTCCTGATTTGGGTTTTTTAAAGGGACGGGAGATGTCGCTGTGGAGACTCTCCCAGGCTTCCCGGTCGATTTCGGCCTTGAGAGTGGTCTTTAACGCCTTGTAGGGATCATTGGCCCCCAGAAAATAGGCATGGCGGACGAAAAAACTCTCTTCGTTATAGTCGGTGTCTATGAACCAACAGGCAATGCCATCAGGACCACTGGCGTGAACCTCGCCAGTCTGGGGGTGAAAAACATCCACGCCGTGAATCTTTACTTGAATCTGGCCATTTTCGACCTCCTGGATGGCGATGTCCGGTTCACCGAAGATGACAAACAGATTGCCCTTGCCGGTGTTCTTGAGAGTGTCCGCCATATGCAGATCGGCGTTCATGCGGGCCTTCAGGACCGTGATCCGACCCAGACGGTCCACTCCGGCGCAATGGGCGTCATAGCTGAAAGCGCAAACAATGAGCAGGTCAAACCCCGCATCCCCGGTTTCGCGCGCTGCGGCGATCAGATTCTCACGGGTGACGGTGCCGAATTCAGGGCCAATGAAAATTCCGGCCCGCTTTTCCTTCTCCCCTTCCATGAACCGCCCCTCGGCGCAGAGATAATTTCCCGGCCAGCCGGTCAAAGAGGTAAAGGTGATCTTGTTTTCCTTGTGGGCCTGCTGGACCCCGGCGGTTTTCAGGTTTTCCAGGATGACACTGGCAAAGTCGTATTCCGGGCGGGTGGCTGTGGGATCGACCAGATTGTCATCCTGATCCACGGTCAGCACCCGATGGGGAGAGAGGCTTTCCACGGTAAAAGGACCGGCCACCCGTACTTTGGATTTGTCCTCGTAGGGCTTGTCGTAGAGGTATTCAAACTCGGCCTTGGCGGCAATGGATGCGTCGATCTCCTTTTGCCGGGCAATACGCTGTTTCCACCATTCGGCATGAAGTTTTTTGGCCGCATCGGACCATTTTTCCGATACCTCGCGGGGAATCTCCCACTCCTCCCAGGCGGTTTTCATGGCAGTGTTTAATTGGTGACGAAGCGGTTCAAGTGTTTGTTGAAATCGTTCCCAAATAAGATCAATAACTTGATTGTTGGCAATAGACTTCAAAGTAATATGTGGAACTCTCTCATAAACAAATCCTTGACGAATATCAGCAAACATTTTAGCAGATCCCAAGCTTTCTGTAATCGGGGGATCCTCAAGATTTGAATAGGGTGTGCTGGAGGCAGCACGCACGATACGTCTTCCCACCTGGGAATACTGGGGCGGGTTACACTCTGCTTCTTTTTTTTGTCCTTCCGGGCTATCGGCCAACAAATAATAGAGAAACCTCGCCCCCATGATCCGCGCTCTTGCCAAAGCCAACGCCACCCGTGAAGTGTCGATGGTGATCCACCGCCGCCCCCATTGCTCGGCCACATAGGCGGTGGTGCCACTGCCGCAGGTGGGATCCAAGACGAGATCGCCGGGGTCGGTGGTCATGAGGAGGCAGCGTTCAACTACTTTAGTAGGTGTTTGAACAACGTACACCATACCTTGCTGCGCACCCGTATCATCCCATAAATTTGATCTGACCTCACAGGGCCAGTCATCCCACCGAACAATTCCTGCAACACGTTTTGTTTCAAGATTCAGTCTTAATGCCTTCGCAAGTCTTGGCATTTGTACATCTGGATCATACGTCCAATGACGACCTTGTGCGCACGGATATTGCTCAGATCCCCAAATAAAATTTCGACTTCTTGCTGAAGGATCCTGACTAACAAGCGGCCAATCGATACGCACGAATTGCGCACCAGACTTCAAGGATACGTCAATATCTTCTTGAGACATATTTAAAGCTGATTTTGTTGTGCCATCAGACAATTGTAATGTCGTGAATTTTGAACCATCTCCAGGTGTTTTTCTTTGATCGAATATATTGCGGAACTTTAATGAATCTCGATTTTTACATGCCCAAAGCAGGTAGTCATTCACAGGATCGGTTGGTGTAGTTCCCCCCTTTTTTTTAACTATAAAGCTAACAATAAAATTATTTTCCCCAAACACCTCATCCATCACCGCCCTGACCCGGTGTACATTCTCATCCCCAATCTGCACAAAAATCGATCCAGAATCCGCCAACAGATCCCGCGCCACAGTCAACCGATCCCGCAAATAGGTAAGATATGAATGAATCCCATCCCGCCAAGTATCACGGAACGCCTTCACCTGCTCCGGTTCGCGGGAGATATGCTCCCGTTTGCCATCTTTCACATCCCGGCTGGTGGTGGACCACTGAAAATTGGAGTTGAATTTGATGCCATAAGGCGGATCGAAATAGATGCACTGCACCTTGCCCCGCAATCCCTCCCGTTCAGCCAGGGAGACCATCACTTGCAAGCTGTCGCCCAGGATCATGCGGTTGGTCCAATGGGCGTCATGTTGATAAAAATCCGTGACCGAGACTCCATCGGGCAGACCGTTGAAATCGGAGAAGAGATTCATGGATAATTGATGGTCTTTTTTCCCCTGCGCCCGGCTTTCGCTCTCCTTTTGCAGGTCGTCGATCAGTGCCTTGGGCTTGACTTTTTCCTGAATATACAAAGGTGGCGCGTGGACCACCAAATCAGACCAATCCTGCTCGTCCTTTCCACGCCACACCAGTTGCGGATCAAGATCCAGGTTGCGCCGTTCATAAGCCACCCGAATGGGACTCTTCTCCTCGCGGGCCATCACCGACTGAAATTCGGCGGTGGGGAGGTTCTTGCGGCTCGCCTGATCGTGGGTCAGGGTCTCCACCTGTTTCTTTGGATTGATGGCCATCAATTTTCCGCCTCCAGCGTCTCGATTCGATTTTCTGCGCGTAACACCGAAACCAAACCGTCTATGTGTTCAAACATGATGCCCTTCGGGCAAAAAGTCAAAGGCAAAACCTTGGGGATGAACCCCCCAAACCACATCTTTTTTTAATAAATTTTTAAAAAAAGGGTGATGAGTTTGTGGACGGTTCACCGTCAACAAAAATTTTGATTTTTTTTTGAAATATTTAAATCATAAACAACCATGCTTAAATGTAAATGGAATATTAAATTTCCGAAACATGAACACAAAAAAGCCCCAGGGTTTCGGCTCTCGCTCGGGATTGGTGAGCGGGCGTACTTCCAAGGGGCGGATGTTGGAACATATTAAAACATCTTGTCCTGAATTGCAACAGCTCATTGCAATGCACTCCCTTTTTTATCATCTGTGACGAATTCGTTCACAAGTCGATCAAATTCCGCCTGAATCTCGAATACCGCCGTAAACTCGGCAAAGGCCCAGCGTCCAAACTTTTCCAGATTGTTCACACCAGGAACCCAATGGCTACGCATGATATTGGCCTTCTCCTTGGCATCTTCGCCCCGGAATCCCTTGATCTCCACCACCAGGTTCAAGGGGTCTTGGCGTCCGTGTCCGTCCTCCACTTGCACGATGAAATCCGGCAAATATTTTTTCTGACTGGAACCCATGCGATACGGCACTTCCAGGCCAAGATTCTGGTTTTTGACGTAGGCCAATACCAGGGGATTGGCCTCTGCCACCCGACAGAACTCAGCTTCCCAATCACTGTCGCAGACCACCCAGTTGACATGACAACGGCGTGCGTCCGTCTTCCATCGGGTCGTTTTGGATGTGGTGAAATTGACAAAGCGCGTGGAACCGGTGGGATTGTAAGGGTCCAGAATCGCCTTGACAGGCCGGTCTCCTGCCATGGATTCGGTGATGGCGGCCTTGATCCGCTCACACGCCATATCGGCGATTTCCTGATACAGCAACTGAGCGGGATAGGTGCCACCAACACATTGCAAGTACCCCCCCTCCATCCATTGTCGGGTGATACGCTTGAGTTGACCAAACAAATGCAGCTTGGGTTCCTCATCTGGATCGCGATACTTGGTATAAAGCAGATGCCGGGTCAAATGAAACAGAATGGTGGAGAGCCGTACATCTTGCAAATGGGCCAGCGTCAGATCAACTCCTTCGCCCAGGATGCCTTGGTTGTGAGTGATGGACGGTCCCACCAAATCCGGGGTCAGTGCCAACGTCGAGTCAACAGAAAATTGGGCTGATACGTGTTCGTTTGGCAATTCCACCCGATAGCCTTCCACACGCGGAAAGCACATCTCCAAACCATCCCGGTCGGGTCTCACGGCATGCACGCGCACGGTCTCACGAGGGGCAGCGGGTTTGACCACCACCGGCTGGGCGGTAAAATCAAAAGGAATTCCAAGAACATCGGCGTATTCGACATCGAACAATCCATGATCATTCAAGTCATAGGACTGCCTCCGCAAAGCACGGCCCACCACCTGTTCGCAAAGCAACTGAGTACCGAAAGCACGCACGCCCAAAACATGGGTGACGGTATTGGCGTCCCACCCTTCGGTCAACATGGAGACCGACACCACGCACCGGATGGACTCCCCCAATCGTCCAGCTTTGCCCACGGTGTTCATCACTTCCCGCAGCAGATCAGAGTCATTCAAAGTTTCGGCGGCCTGTCGATCCCCGGTACGTTCAACGATTTCTCGTCTGAACCGTTCAATTTCATCGGCGGCCATCTCGTGAAACTCGGCATCCAAGGCTTCACCGGATTCCAGTTGCGCGCTATCGATCAGCAGGGTTCGGGGCCTGGGCAGACGATTGCCATGCTCGTCGTAATTGCGGAACAGTTCCAGACGGCCTGCATGAAATGCGTTCGTTTCCTTGTCATCTCCAACCCGATGAAATCCAGAAATGAAATCATAAACCAATTTGGAGGTTGAGGTATTATTGCACACCACAATGAAGACTGGTGGCAAGGTGATACCCGCCTCTTGCCAAAGCGCAAAGGTTTTCTGATAATGGCCGTAGAGTGCTTCCAACGCGGTCTGGAGTTCTGTTGGCAGACTTAAGGGGTCAAGAGACTTGCCGGATGCCCCACGCCCCTTTTTTGGCATTTTCTTGCCGATATGTTCCCAAAGATTGCGAAATTTGGGGGATTCACCCCCTGGAACATTATCAGACACCGGCACCCTGGGCAGCTTGACGATGCCGCACTCAATGGCGTCCATCAGAGAGAAATCGCTCACTGTCCAAGGAAACAGCGTTCCTTCGATATAACCTGAACCTCGAAGAAAAAACGGAGTCGCCGAAAGATCATACACCACCGGCACTCCCAGGGTCCGTTTGACCGCTTCGATGCCAGAAATCCACAAACGGGCCGCTTCGTTGTTTTCCTTGGCCTCGGCAAGATCATCTCCCACCAATGGACCCTCTTCACTGCTGTCTGGTTTGGCGCGGTAGCAATGGTGGGCTTCGTCGTTCAACACCAGAATATTTTTCATGCCCGTCAATTCAGGCATGACCCGTTGCACCATCTGACCTTCCGTCTCGACGGTATTCAAATCCGGTCCACGCCCCTTGAGCAGGGCGCGACCAACAGGGGTGATTGTCAAACGCTCCCGCATCTTGAAAGCATGATAGTTGGTGATGACGATCTTGGCCTTGCTTAAATCGTCCAGCATATCATTGGGAACCAACTCCCGTCCCCGATAATAGCTGTCAGGGTCATTGGGTTGCAGCACCCGCAACCGGTCCCGGATGGTGATTCCAGGAGTGATAATCAAAAATCCTCGCGTGAACTGTTTACTTTTAGGATGCCGAATCGCATTCACAGCCTGCCAGGCCATGAGCATGGCCATGACCGTGGTTTTTCCGGCACCCGTGGCCAGTTTCAAGGCGATACGAAAAATCTCCGGGTTGGCCTGTTCATTGGCACGCACAAGATAATCCTGTGCCCAACGGCCCCTTTTTGGCGCGACCTCCGCCAACCAGATGGCGGTTTCCACTGCTTCCACTTGACAAAAAAAAGGACGGATTCCCTGAAAAGGATGCGTGCGCCAGTGCTGAAGCAATCTGGCCGTTTCTGGGGTCACCAGCCATTGGGTAGGCTCAGGCAAAAGACGCCAGGATTCAATCTCTCCTCGAATTTTATTGATGATCGGCGTGGGATCATATTCCTGATCATTCGTGGAGAGATCATCATACACCAGGGTCTTTTGCGCACCAGGACCACTCCGGCGTTTGGATGGCTTGGGAACAGGAGTCACATACGAAGAGTTACGGCGTTGATTGGCCATCAGACCAGTCGGCTGCCCATCCGTATCCAAAATCCAATGACGGCCTGGAATGGCGTATGGCGGGTTCAGAATGGGCTGATCAAAAAACTCAATGGCCATGTTTTTACTCTTCTTGAGTTGTGGCGTACCTTTTGATTCATTCCTGCTGCCTTGGAATGGATGGATCATACATGCCATCCAATGAAATCGGCAATGAATATCGTAAAATAATGATATCGGAAAACACCATACCTCTTGCCATTATGGCTCTCCATTCTAGCGGCCTGGTGCCACCCGATTTCAAATTTCGAATACGATTCCAAAAAATGAATAGACTATCCCCAGCTTTCTATTATGTGATCAAGAGTTATTTCTTATCCCATAAAAATTTGTTCAAACCGGAGGAAATGACATAGTCTTTCACCTCCATGGTAGGGGGGCGTTCCGGTCTTTTTGGGGGCGGCTTTTGCGTGGTGTCAGTGGAGGAAGGAACAGGATTGGGGGGATTATTTATTTTATTGTCATTTGCGCTCATTTTATTCAACCTAATCAATTAAAGTAATGAATGACGGCTACCATCAAGGTCAAAGGTGCCTGGAACAAGAGAAAAATACGCCCGCCTGAATTCACATCGTAAAAGATCCCCATCGAAATCAGGGTACATGATGCCCTTCTGACAAAAAATCAAAAACAAAGTCAAAAACAAAACCCTGGGGGATGAATCCCCCAGACCCCCTCTTTTTTTTTAATAATTTAAAAAAAATATAAAAAAAGGTGGAGGGTTTGGGGGACGGTTCACCCTTACAAGGGTAGGTTTTTAATATTTTCAAAAAAAATCAATATCTTGAGATGCGATGAACCGCCCCTCAACACCCTTGCAAGGGTAAATTTTTACGGAAGTTAGGAA
>JAMOBH010000234.1:0-9007 GCA_039908085.1 Magnetococcus sp. YQC-5 | reverse complement strand
ACCCCAGGATCAACGTCAGATTGGGATCCAAGCCCTGCTGCATGCAAACGGCAATGCCCGCAGGCAGCACAGCCAAACCAAAAGCCAGGTATCGGGCTGTTGGACCGTCCGGTCCCTGGTCTTGACCTTTGCGGCGCAAAAGACCTGGAGCTGCTGCCTGAATCAAACCATACCCCATGATCCACAAGGCAAAAAAACTCCCTACCTGGGTATGATTCCACTGCAACACCTCTTGCAGAAATACCGGCAGTCCAACCGTAAACCAGACATCCCGTGAGCCAAACAGAAAAAATCGGGCACCAGAGAGGCGGTTGATCTCCGGCGTTTTGGCAAACAGGCTGGAAAATTTGATCGTCGATTTGGTTTTACCCATCTCCCTGGGCAACATGGAAGCGGTCAATAACAAAGTCAAACACAACCCCCCGGCCAAACCAATCAGGGCCAATTGAAAACCCCATACTCCCAACAAAAGACCTCCCAGAAAGAAACCAGCTCCTTTGAGTGAATTCTTGGAGCCGGTCAAAATCGCCACCCACTGAAAAAGCCGTGAGTCCGAACCTTCCGGCACCATGAGCTTGACGCTGGATTTGGCACTCATCTTGTTGAGATCCTTGGCAATGCCAGACAAGGCCATGAAAAACATGACATAGGGCACCGAAAGCCGGGATGGATCCACAGCCAGCATGGTCAACGAGAAGATTTGCATCGCCATGCCCAGAAACAGGGTGGTATTGAGTCCAAGCCGGGTAGCCACATACCCCCCCACCGCATTGGTGACGATGCCAAAGAATTCGTAAAACAGAAAGAGCAAGGCGATTTCCAGAGAAGAAAATCCCAGTTGATGAAAATGCAGCACCACCAGCATATGAATGGCCCCATCAGTGATCGTGAAGGCCCAATAGGCTATGGTGACCAGGAGATAATTTCTCAATCCCCTGCTGGACAGGGCATCTGTTGACATGGGGACGACTCCTTGAGTTTCTTGGCTTGTGGAAGGGTCAAGAGAGACTTTGGGCTATTTTGCCCGTCAATTCCATCATGCGGTTGGCGTAGCCCCATTCATTGTCGTACCAGGAGAGAATTTTGACGTGGGTTTCGTTAATAACCATGGTCGAAAGGGCATCCACAATGGAGGATCGAGGGTCGTCTTTGAAATCAATGGAGACCAAAGGTCTGGTTTCATACCCCAGAATGCCATGCAGAGGCCCCTGGGCAGCGGTTTGCAGGAGATGGTTGACCTCTTCAACCGTGGTGGGACGGGTCATTTCGAATACACAATCCGTCAACGAGGCGTTGAGTAGCGGAATGCGCACGGCCAGCCCGTTCAGCTTGCCGGTCAATTCGGGAAAAATCGCGGTAATGGCCTTGGCCGAGCCGGTGGTGGTGGGAATCATGGAGAGGGAACAGGCCCTGGCCCGACGCAAATCCTTGTGCGCCAGATCAATGATGGTCTGGGTATTGGTGATGTTGTGAATGGTGGTCATGGAGCCGTGACGAATGCCAATGCCGTCAAGCATCACTTTGACCACCGGTGCCAGACAATTGGTGGTGCAAGAGGCGGGTGTGACAATGTGATGAACCAAGGGGTCATACAGGTGATCATTGACTCCCATGACCACATTGAGTGCCCCGGTTTTGACCGGAGCCGATACCACGACCTTGCGCACCCCCTGTTGAAAATAGGGTTGAACCGCTTCTGGAGTTTTGAATTGTCCAGTACAATCCAGAAGCAAATCGATTCCCAAACTCTGCCAATCCACCGCCGCCGGGGTTGCGCCCGATGAATAACTCACACGCCGATGATCCTCCATGATCAGGGCTGCACCTTCGGCCCTGACTTCTGAATGCCAGCGACCATGCACTGAATCAAACTGGAGCAGATGGGCTGCGCACGCCGCATCCCCCGATATTTCATTGATGTGGACGATCTCGAATTCTTTACGCCCCCATCCTGCCCGAAATCCCAGTCTTCCCATGCGACCAAAGCCATTGATGCCAACTCGAACAGTCATGTTTTTTTCTCCTTGTATGAATTATTGCAAGAGGGAATTGATCGAATTTAAGTTGGATGCCCAATCATCCTGTCAACACCGATCCGGGGGTCTCTCCATGGCGTGCAATTGGATCAGATCCTGGTGCAGTGTCGGGTCTCGTGATCCGTGTCGGCACAAGGCCTCAATGATCTCCTGTTGCAACGGATCACTCTGAGGTCCGGTGACCAGACGATAATGGATCCAGACCCCGTCACGGCGACTGGTGACCCAACCGGCGTTGCGCAGATAAGAGAGATGTCGTGAGACCATGCTTTGGGGAACGCCCAGAATGGTGACAAAATCGCACACACACAATTCTGGCACCTCATGCAAGAGGTGCAGCATGCGCAATCTGAGAGGTTCCGCCAGTGCTTTGAACAACGCACTCCAATGTTCGTTGGTATTCATAGGTAACCTGTATATCCGCATATCCAGATATATGCAACCAAAAAAATGCCACCTTCATGCAATTTTGCAGATGCCATCCCACTTTCCTGATAAAAAACAGTTTGTTTGCCTACTCGTCGTCATCCACGGGCAAGTCGTGAAACCCCACCTGCAAAATGGTGCGGGCCAGTAACGCGCTGATGCGTTGCGTATGTTCCTTGCATCGGGGTTTGTTGGGGCCTTGATCCTTCCATCGCAGCAGGAGTTCTTTGCATGAATTGGTGCCGATTTCATCCATGTACCGCCTGTAGAAAATCTGGGTCAGGGTATAAGCCTTTTCTTTGGCATATTCGTCACCGGGTTGATCCCGTCCTGAGATCAGGCCAATGGCCATGATGCCCGCTGTCAGAACACCACAGGTGAGTTGCAGTTCCGAAAATCCACCATTGAAAGGAGTGGCCAGACGGGTGATGAGGGCTGGATCCAGAAGATGCGGAGCAAATACTTCTGCAAAAGCCTTGAGCAGTGCCTCGGCGCAAGAATACTGACCCTCATCATACAACATGAAAGCCCGTTCGCTGACGGTGTGAATAATCTCTTCTTCTGTCCAGTGAGTATCATGGATCTTGGGAAGATCGGGCGAAGTGGTTTTGGCAATGGAATCGGACATGTTGCAATGATCTGGGCACTGTGTAAATAATGATGGATTCAGTTGTTTTCAGCCAGGACGACGAATCAGCAACACGACTTCGCCGTTCGGTTGTTCTTCAGTTTCCACTACCAATCCCCGTTCCTTCAAACGAGGATACAACAGATGGGGGATGCGGTGATGGATGACGGTCAGCGTTGCTCCAGGACCAAGCAGAGCTACAGCCTCCAGAACACGAATCATGGGTTCTGGTGCGGGCAGTGTACGCACATCCAAAATGGGACCATGATGGATATCAGTCACGCAATTGTTCTTATCCTCGCTTGGGTGACAGCAAACCCGCCACTGCCCCAATGGAAGCTGATCCAAGGGCAATGAGTACTTCTGGTACTTCTTTGTCATGCATGACCAAATAAATGGCTCCAATCAAACACAAAGGAATGCTGAAACTTAATGCCAGTACAACAACTCTGTAAATCCATTTATCGCTCTCATATATGGGCCGCTTATTCAATTCTACTTCTTTTGGCAGAGACGGCGTTTCTCCATAATTCTCAACAATTAATGGTGTTTCATTGGTAGTCATGTCACTGTCTTTCAAAATAAAGCTCTTGCATGCTGCCATCTTTATTCTTGACAAGAATGGACGAACCCTCTTTCATATAGTCCGTCAGCTTGTTTGTCACAGACAATGCCACACTGATCGCGGAAGCCTTGTTGCTGAGGTTCAAATAAGCTCGCAATTTTTCTGTATTTTTATCATCAATATCTGTCAATCCCATAGTAACATGCTTTATATTGAGCATATCAATCTCCCTGAAACGTTGAACCCCGTTGATTATACGATGATCTACATACCAGATAATGTCAATATATAAATATCAAAATAACGCAGTCTGCATGAGCCTGGGGAAAAGATGGTATTGATTATCATTATGGCGATTTCATGCCCAATCAGCCCAGGGGATCTCACGACAGGAATCCGTTTGGCTCAATGGTCCCTATGGCCCCTCTTTTCAGCCAGGCGTACAGGGTAAAACTCACACAGACGCCTTGGCAGAGCAGTCAGGATGTGACAGGATTATCATCCAACTTCCGGTATGGTTCAATCTTTTTCCTGCTTTTTTTTATGGAGATCCGTGATGGAGGGATTCTTGTTGCCCGTTGTACTGAGTGTCAAAGGGCGCGCTTGTCTGCTGCTGGGGGGAAGCAGGGAAGCGGAATGCAAAGGCTTGGCTTTGTTGCGGGCTGGAGCGCGCTTGACCATTCTCGCCCCCATCCTGGAAGGTCTCTTGCACGATGAAGTCATGGCTGGGCGGGCCTGCTGGCTGAATGAACCCTTTCGACCCAATCATCTGGATGGCATGTGGCTGGCCGTGAGTGTCGTGACCGATGCTTTTGTCAATGCCGCGCTTTATGCCGCAGCCGAAGAACGGGGAGTGTGGTTGAATGTGGTGGATCAACCGCACTTTTGTACCTTGATCTGGCCTGCGATTGTGGAGCGTTCGCCAGTCACGGTGGCTATTTCCACGGGTGGGGCTTCTCCGGCTCTGGCCGGATATCTGCGTCGTCAAATCGATGCGTGGTTGCCGGAACGGCTCGGAGTCTTGGCGCAACGACTCTCTGAATGGCGTGCCCGTGTGCCGGGGGGGCTGGAGACACGCGCCCGGTTTTGGCATGACCTGTTGGAACAAGGCATGGCACGACGTTTCCTGGAGGGCGATGAAACCGGTGCCGCAAACATGGTGCAAGAGGCCTTGACCAAAAAATGATGGATATTACAAGCCTCTTTCAGCTAAACTTCCGCACCGCTCAGAACTTTAAAATCATGGGGTAAAGTGTATGATTAAATTAATACCTGTTCACAAGCTTGTGGCTGGCATGTTTGTGCATGATTTCAATCATGACTGGAAGGATCCCTGCTGTCAGGACAAGGATCCGAATGCCTTTCGTGGTTCCCGACTGTTGCGCACCGATGAAGCGGTAGCTGCTGTCAGTGCCCACGGCATTCAGGAGGTCTACATTGACTCGTCACGGGGCAAGGACGTGGAAGAGGCCCCCACCGCCGCCCAGGTGCAGGCCCTGTTGGAAGTCCAGTTGCAGGAATTGGCCACTGATGAAACCGAACGTGAACAAGTCGTTTCTTTGGAACAAGAACTTCATCAGGCCGCCAAAGTCAAGGACCATGCCCGTTTTCTGGTTGGTTCGATTCTGGAAGATGCACGGTTGGGGAAACAAGTGGCGTTGACCCCGGTCAAGGATGCGGTGCGCAATATGGCGGATTCCATGTTTCGCAATCCCGATGCTTTGTTGTCATTGAGTCTCATCAAGAAAAGAGACGAATATACGTTTATGCATTCAGTGAATGTTGGGGTGATTCTGATGTCCTTTTGTCGGGCCATGGACATGGCAGAAGAGGAGATCATCCATGTAGGTGTGGGCGGCATGTTGCATGATATTGGTAAAATGCGTACCCCAGAGAACATTCTCAACAAACCCGGCAAATTGACAGATGAAGAGTTTGCTATTATGAAACAACATGTTGTTTATAGCAGACAGATTCTTTTGCAAACACCGGGTATTGCCGAAATCAGTATGCATGTGGCTGCCCAACATCACGAACGTCACGACGGTTCCGGTTATCCGCTCGGTTTGCAAGGAGATGCCATCAACCCTTTCGGACAGATGGCCGCCATTGTGGATGTTTATGATGCCATTACTTCAGATCGTTGTTATCATAAGGGCAATCCCCCGCATCTGGCTCTCAAACGCATGCTGGAATGGAGCAAATTTCATTTCAGCCCTCAACTTTATCAGAATTTTGTCCAATGTGTGGGCATTTATCCCATGGGAACTCTGGTGCGACTGGAAAATGGTCTGCTGGCGGTTGTCATTCGTCCCAATCACGAGAGTCTGTTGCATCCAGTCATCATGGTGGTGATCAACAGCAAAACCGGACAACGTTTGGAGCCGCGTGAAGTGGATCTCATGGCTTATCAGAAGGATAAACAAGCCGGGTATGTCATCAAAGGGCATGAGGATCATGCAAAATGGAAAATCAATCCAGTGGAGTTCCTGACGCATGCCAAACTGTATGAATGATTGAAAAATCACGAGACGGAAGAATCGTCCACTCAACATTTAAAAACTATTAAAAAAAAAGAGGGGGTCTGGGGGATTCATCCCCCAGGGTTTTGCTTTTGACTTTTTGCCCGAAGGGCATTAAAAAAATCTGTTGATAATCATATCAGCGGCCACGCTGGCCCCATGGACATCTGGTTTGGGTGGAAGTGGAAGGTTGAGCAATTGAATCAGAAGAGTACCGAATTGGCCTTGGTCAAATGTAGCCCGATCCATGGCCAAGGCGCGACTGTGACGTTTGAGCCAGTTGGTAATGGGGACTTCGTCAGGGAAAATGCCCCGTGTGACATAAAGAAAAGGAATCTGGTGGGCGGCGGATGAGATGGCCATGCCGTAACCCGGTTTGCTGATGATGCCATCCACGGAGGCGGTCACGTTGCCAAAAACCCAATGTTGAATGGCATGGAGTGGATGGATGTGGTTGGGTCTTGGCAAAGGGATCTCTGCGTCCATCAGCCAATGAAAACGATCATCGGCAGCCAGGGCGGTGAAAGGGAATGCGTTCGTCGGGATGCCCCCCAGGGTGATGAGGATGATGGGTCGTTGGTCGTCAATCCCCAGATCATGGCGCAATGCGTCGGGTTGTGGGATTCCAGGTGTGGTGACCGGGGGGATGGTGTGGGTATGGGGAAAGGGATTGGTGGAAAGGGCTGGTGTGAGCAGCAGGGCCAGAGTGGTTTTGGCGTAAGCGGTTTGAATGATGTCCAGCCAGGGTTGGAGTTCCGGGTCATGGGCAAAATAAGCGGCCAGAATCTGATCCCAGGTAAGGGAGGAGAGGGCGATGCCGGGTATGCCCGCCAGGTGGCAGGCTGCCAATGAAAGATAAGGTATGTCGGCCAGGATGATATCAGGTGCCCAGTCGGTCATGAGTCTGGCTTCGGTTTGGATGCGTGCGGGCCAGTTGTGATGGAGTTGACGAATGGCTGAGGCCGTGGCAGGCAGGTCCATGGTCATGGGGTCGGATTGGATCATGCCCACATCTCTGGCCCTTGCATCATGAGTGAAGGGGCAAGCAACCATTTTTTTGATCAAGGCGGTTGGAACACTTCCCGTGACATGGAGTTGCAGGTCAGGGATTCTTTTGCCCAGTTCATTGAGGACCGGGGCCATTTGTGAGAAGTGCCCATATCCATGTCCTGACACCGCGCACCAGATTTTTTTGTTCACCCATGCATCTCCTGATATTGTTCTGCTTGTACGGATTCCGGGTCGTCAAATGGAAGTTTATGATCCTGCTGATTTCCCTGATCCATGGTGGTCTGGAGGGTTCGAACAATGAACCGGGCCATGCATGCCCCAATCCCAACCAGCTTGCTGGAAAATTTCCCTCACGGTTGCAAAAACACGATCTTCTGAAGATGAAAAAACAGGATTGTGCCTTGTAAGTCAAGCTCTGTTGCAGATATCCTTGCAGGCTGTCACCTGTTTGTATTCACTTTGGATCAAGGTAAACGCCCTGTCATGACATCAGAATTCCAAGCCCCTTTGCGCCTGTTGCATACCGAGTCATCCCTGGGCTGGGGCGGACAAGAGATTCGTATTTTGACCGAGGCTGCCGGGATGATCAAACGTGGCTTCCAAGTACAGTTGGTCTGTCCCCCGGAGGCGACTCTTTTTGCCGCTGCCCAGGATCAGGGGGTGCCTGTAACCAGTCTGCCCATAGCACGCAAAAATCTGACCGGCCTGTTAGCTTTACGTCATCACTTGGTTACAACTCAGCCTGATGTTATTATCACTCACAGTTCCACCGACAGTTGGCTGACTGCGATTGCGTCACTTCTTATGTCACACCCACCACCCATGGTCCGACTGCGACATCTCTCCACCCCGGTTCACAGAAATATTCCCACGCATTGGCTCTATAGAAAAGCCAGTCGTTTGATCATCACAACCGGAGAAGGTATTCGTCAACGACTCATTGATGTCAATGGCGTCCATCCTGACCGAACGCTCTCCATTCCTACCGGCATTGACCTGGAAAAATTTTCTCCTGGCGATCAGCATCAGGCACGTGTTGTTGTTGGCCTGCCCTTGTCGATCCCCATTATTGGCATTGTTGCCACTCTGCGGGACTGGAAAGGACATTTTCATCTGCTGGAGGCCTTTGCAGCCCTGCGGGATCAAACAGCGCAACTCGTTATCATCGGTGACGGCCCCGAATATGATGCCTTGACACAACGTATCATTCAATTGGCCATCCCTGCGCAACGCATCCTCATGACCGGACGTCAGGAGAACATTCCCGATTGGCTGCGGGCCATGGATCTGTTTGTTTTGCCATCCTGGGGACATGAAGGCGTGCCTCAGGCACTGATGCAAGCCATGGCCTGTGGTTTGCCAGTCATTTCAACACCTGTAGGCGGCATCCCGGAATTGATTCAACATGACATCACCGGGGTTTTGACTCCACCCAAAGATTCTCCTGCCTTGAGCAGAGCCATGGACGCGCTCCTTGCAGACCCTCAACGACGACAACAACTCGGAGAGGCTGCTTTGTTGCGGGCCAGGCATCAATGTTCCATGGAAACCATGTTGAATAAAATGGAATCTGCGTTATATAGTGTCACAACTTCACACAAACTTCATTGAAACAACTTGTGATACAAACGCTTGCGGACTCCAAGGAGAAACTTCCTGGGGAGGCGGTGAATTGCCTCCCCAGACACCATTTCGGGAGGTGAAGTGTTTTACTATTAGGGGTCCAGGGGGATTATCCCCCTGGTGGGGTCCAGGGGCGAAGCCCTTGGTGGGGTCCAGGGGCGAAGCCCTTGGTGGGGTCCAGGGGCGAAGCCCTTGG
>JAMOBH010000233.1:0-9123 GCA_039908085.1 Magnetococcus sp. YQC-5 | reverse complement strand
TTCTTTTGTTCTCGCTGACTCTCTTTGACGAGATTTGTCTCAATTTTGCATCCGCGAGCATGTATTAGGATGGGAGATGTCAAAAAAATCGGCTTTTTCTGCCAGGCACCAGGTAGAACAGCATCTCCTCTTCTGTCTGGAGAAAGTCAGCGGTATCGTATCGGGAAAATGTCTCAAGCATGACTAAATTACTCTATTCTCATACAATAGTAATAATAATTGTATTGTATGTGTTATGTTTATTTATGCGGTTGCAAAGTTGGATGGGAGCGGATCTCATGGTCATGGATTCGTTGTACCCGTGAAATTTCCTGGGGAGGCGGTGAACCGCCTCCCCAGACCCCTCCACCCTTTTTTTTAATTTTTTTTATTGGGGCGATTATAAAAAAAACCGGGGGCAGAATCCACCCCCGGTTTTTTTATCCACTATTTACAGAATGTCAACTGGCCAGGGCCATCCACTCTTCTTCTTCAGCTTCGGCAGTCACTGCGGCAGGTATGACAGCCGTGCGGTGACGCTGCAAAATGGCTTCGGCCATCTCCACCATGTTGATCACCTCGGCTGTGGAAGCTCCACCTTCCTCGCTCACGGAGTCCATCGGATTGGCCACAAAATGGGACAACAGACGGATCTCCTCGGCTTCTTGCGTTGCAGCAGCCAGCTCGGCATCCATTTGTCGATCCAGCTCCATCATGGATACAGGATCCATCTCCAGATCCAGATCATCATCCCGGTCACCATGCGTCATGGCCTCGTAGGCCATCTCGGCATCCTGCGCCAGAGTCTCACGGATCCGGGGCAGGGGATCCATCGGGGCTTCTTCTTGAATATCCACAACCGGGATGCTGTTGACTGTTTTGGCTTCTGATTCTGGCTTGGCCTTGGTGCTGCCTTTCACTGCAAAACTCTGCTGGAACATGAAAGGTTCCACCTTGGGTTGACTGGCCTGTTCCGGTTCAACCTCCTGATGGATCGGTTCAGTACTGTATGATGTCTCTGGCCCATCAACCGGTTCTTTCTCCTCGGCTGCCATGGCGTAGGCAACTTCTTCAACGGGCGGCAGGTCAAAGGTTTCCGTGTTGGCCGATGCCGGTTCGCTGACATCTTCCGCTTGGGAGGCCAATGGCACCTTTTCAGGCTTGCTCTCTGGTTTGGTCTCTGGCTTCCTCTCTGGTTTGGCAATCGGCTTGTTGGGGGCAGCATGCGGTTTGGCAACCGGCCTGCTGAACGGTTTGCTGGCCGGAATGGCCGTCGTGTCGGTGATCATGTTGGTCAGAAGCTTCGACAGATCGGAAATCTCATTCAGATCCTTGCCAACCTCCATAACCCGTTGCAATCTCTCAATTCCTGCTTCCAATTGCTCACGCAATTCCTTGTCCATGGTTTTTTGATTGGCTGACAGGTGCGATTTGACCGTGTATAAGGCACTGTCGGCTTGATTGATCACCTGGATCATCCTCTGTTGCCGGGCATCCTCTTCAGCATGCTTTTCAGCATCCCGGATCATGGTTTGGATCTCCTGTTCCTCCAAACCCCCAGAGACCTTCACGCGGATCGATTGTTCCCGTCCGGTTGCCTTGTCAATGGCCGATGCCTTGACCATGCCATCCGCATCCACAACAAATGAAACTTCAATCCTGGGCGTGCCACGGGGCGCGGGCGGTATGCCATCCAGCGTAAATTCACCCAGAAAATGATTGGCATTGAAGATCCCGCGTTCCCCCTGAGCCACCCGCACCGTGGCAAATTTCTGGTTGTCCATGACCGTGGAAAAGGTCTTGCTGAAAAGGCAGGGTATGGTCTCGTTCTTGGGAATCAGTACATTGAAAATCCCTCCCTTGGTCTCAATCCCCAGAGACAATGGCGTGACATCAAGCAACAGCACATCCCGGATCTCCCCACCCAAGACACCAGCTTGAATGGCCGCACCCATGGCCACAATTTCATCGGGATTCACCCCCAAGCGGGGTTCCATACCAAAGAATTTGGCCACGGTTTGACGGATTTTCGGCATCCGCGTCATGCCACCCGCCAGAATGACTTCATCGATTTTGTCCACAGTGAAGCCCGCATCCTTGAGCGCGAGTTCACAGGGCGCAATGGTGCGCGCAATCAAATCTTCCACCAGTTGTTCCAGCTTGGCGCGCGTCAGGGTGACTTTGAGATTCTTCGGGCCTGTGGCGTCAAAACACAAAAACGGTAGATTGATCTCAGTCCGCAGGCTGGTGGAAAGTTCAATCCGGGCGGTCTCCGCCGCCTCTTTGATGCGTTGCAGGGCCTCTTTGTCACCACGAGGATCCATCTGATGAATCTTCATGAACTCTTCAGCCAGATAGTTGATGACACGATGATCAAAATCCTCCCCTCCCAGGAACGTGTCCCCATTCGTGGCCTTGACCTGAAAAACACCTTCACCGATTTCCAGAATGGAAATGTCAAACGTGCCACCTCCCAGATCAAACACAGCAATGGTTTTGCCTTCATCCTTGTCCAAACCATAGGCCAAAGCCGCTGCCGTCGGTTCGTTGATGATCCGCATGACATTGAGTCCAGCAATGCGTCCCGCATCACGGGTGGCCTGGCGTTGGGACTCGGTAAAGTAGGCAGGTACTGTGATCACCGCATCCTTGACCGATTCACCCAGGTAATCTTCGGCGATTTTTTTCATTTTTTGCAAAATGATGGATGAAACCTCAGCCGGGGCCATTTTTTGTCCCCAGACCTCCACCCCGGCATCGCCATTTTCCAGTTCGATAATCTTGTAGGCGACCAGGTTTTTCTCACGCAAAATGACAGGATCGTTGTAACGCCGACCCATGAGGCGTTTGATGGCAAACAGCGTGTTTTCCGGGTTGACGACCATTTGACGTTTGGCGGTCTGTCCGACCCGACGTTCGCCGTCTGCCGAATAAGCCACCATGGATGGCGTGGTCCGGCCCCCTTCCATGTTTTCGAGAACCATGGCCTCACCGTTTTCCAGTATGGAAACGCAGGAATTGGTGGTGCCCAGGTCAATGCCAATTATTTTGCTCATGTTGTATCGTCCTTGTGGTGCTGGTTTGCGATTCGGATAAAAAAATGTCAATGAAACCGTCTGATGATTGTTAATCCGTCACAGAAAGTTGCAATAACTGTACCATTCGATAATTTTAATGTTTTCAATAATCTGGAAAGGGGTGTCAAAGAATGGATCTCCTCTCGAAGAGGCGTCTTTTTGACATGGAGGCCCATTGGTGGTGTTGTGCCTTGTCATGGCATCAGCATGTGTGATACGTTTGTAATTGTTATCAACTGTGCGTTTCCCCAAGGAGAGATCATCATGTCCCATGCGATTGCTTTTGATACATTTTTCAGTGTAAAACGGTTGAAGGAAGCCGGATTTACAGATGCTCAGGCAGAGACTCAGACTCGTATCATCGCTGAATTGGTAGATGATCGCTTGGCAACCAAGAAAGATTTGGAGGAGCTGCGTTTGGCTAACAAACAGGACTTGAAGGAACTTGAACTGCGCATCGCCGCAGAGTTGGCTTCCCTCAAGTGGGGCATGGCTGTGACAGTGGGTGGGATTATGGCGATTGTGTTGAAGTCTTTTGTCCCGCATTAAGTGAAATGATTCTGGATGTTGACACAAGACCTCTTCCAAATAATGAAGGAGATGCCCGTGATGCTTGATTTGGAGAATGAACATACACGACAACAAAGTTCCATCCAGACCGGTACTCAGACAGGTTCGCCTGTTGGGAGTGATCAGGCCGCACGGGTCACAGAATTGCAATTTGTCACGTTTCATCTTGGAAAAGAAATCTTCGCCCTCCCCATGGGGTCGGTGAAGGAGATCATTCGCATGCCCCAGGTGGCGGCAGTCCCCCTCAGTCCTCCCAGCATGGAGGGGCTGGCCAACCTGCGTGGGCTTTTGTTGCCTGTGGTGAGTTTGACCCGGTTGCTCTTTTCGCGCAAAAAAGAGGTCACCGATATTACCCGTGTGGTGGTGACAGACATCAAGGGGGCTTGTGTGGGGTTTGTCGTGGATCGCGTGGATCAGGTGGTGCGCGTCTCGGCGGACAAGGTGGAAAAAGCAACCGGGTTTCAGGCCACCGTGGAAAGCGACCGTCTCTCCGGGGTCATCAAGGGGGCGGCAGGTCATTCCATGATCATGATGCTCGATGCCGAACGTCTGGTGGGACCGGAATTCGCCTCACTCATCCAACGGGCGGACCGGGGCGAAGGTGCCATGATCTCTGGACATGGGGCTGACCGGGGAACCACCGTGGATCGGTCAGAGAAGATCATTCAATTGGTGAGCTTCATGGCGGCTGGTCAGGAGTATGCCTTTCCCATTGACCGGGTCAACGAGATCGTGCGCATCCCGGAGAACATCAGCGAAGTCCCCAAATCAGCTTCCCATGTCCTGGGAATCATCAACCTGCGCAATCAATTGTTGCCTTTGATCAGTCTGCGGCGCATGTTCTCCATGCCAAAAGAAGAACTCAACGAGCAATCCAGGGTCATCATCATCTCCCTGGAATCCTCTGGCACCGGGCCTGGTGGGGCCGTGGGGATTGTCACGGATCAGGTCCGGGAGGTGTTGCGCATTCCCGTTTCACTGACCGAAGAGATGCCCGCACTCTTTGCCAAGGGCAAGAACGTCGGCGAAATCGAATCCATCTGTCGTCTGCAAGAGGGACGCAGACTGGTCTCCATTCTTTCCGTGGCGCGCCTGTTCGAACACGAGGCGTTGCGCGAGGCACTCAAAATGCATCAGGAGGGCGAAACCAATATGGCCAGTCGAGAAAGAGCCAACGTCATTGAAAAGGAGACCCAGTTGGTGGTGTTTCAACTGGCAGGCGAGGAGTATGGGGTGCCCATCGAGGCGGTCCAGGAGATCATCCGCATTCCTGATGTCTTGGCACGCATTCCCAAAGCCCCGGATTTGATCGAGGGCATGGTCAATTTGCGGGGTCTGCTCTTGCCGGTGGTGGACCTGCGTACCCGGCTCGGCATGGCCAGAGTGCCGCGCAATGATCGCCAACGCATCATGGTTTTCACCTTGAAAGGCCTGCGTACCGGTTTCATCGTCGATTCTGTGGTGGAGGTTCTCAAGCTGGAAACCCGTCTGATCGAATCCTCACCCAATTTTTCTGCAGACCAGCAGCGCATCATGCGTCAGGTGGCCAACATCAAAGAAAAAAATCGCATGATTTTGATTCTGGAGGTGGAGCAGTTGATGGGCAAGGACGAGATGCAACTGTTGGCCAATGTGATTTCTTAGTGCTGCAAATGAATCTCTTATCATAAAATTTTAATGTTTTGGAGAACAGCAATGCAATGGATTAGAAATATGAAAATCACGGTCAAACTGATCATGGCGTTCCTCCTCGTGACCATCATCATGATCGGGGTGGGCTGGATTGGGATTACCAACATGGGGGCCTTGAACGATGCGGATACCCAGTTGTATGAACGGGAATTGCTGGGATTGGGTGCCATCAAGGATACCAATCTGCGCCTGCATGATATGATACGCATGGAAAAGAATTTTTTGCTCGCGTCCACCAAAGAGAAAAAAGATGTCTATGCCTTTCGTTTGGCTGAAATTCAGACTCAATTTCAGGCAAGACTGGCTGAAGCCAAACCGAAATTCGTGACTGAAAAAGGCAAGCAACTGATTGCCAAATTGGAAACCGTATTCGCAGAATGGAAGTCAGTCCAGGAAGAAACCTTTCGCTTGGCTCAAGGCGAGGAATTGACCTCGGCCAAGCCTTCAGTCATCCTAAATTTGACTACTGGACAAGATAAGTTGAGTAATCTTGATGAGGTTTTGGTTGAATTGGGTGACGGGAAACAAGAGCGTGCCAAGCAGACCGCAGATGATAATACCGATCTGTATCACACCAGTCGTAAATACATGATTATTTTGATCGTTGTTGCCGCAGTGCTGGGGTTGTTGATGGGTTACGGCATCTCCCGTTCCATCACCGTTCCTTTGAACGAAGGGGTGAGATTGGCTGAAGCATTGTCGCATGGGGATTTGACCCAATCCATCCAGAGTGGGAATCGCAAGGATGAAGTGGGACGATTGGGAGAAGCCATGTATAACATGGCTGAAAAGCTGCGGGAGGTGGTTGGATCCATGAACACCGCCTCTGAGCAGGTGGCAGCCGGCAGCGATATGCTCTCCCAGGGGGCCACGGAGCAGGCCGCATCTATTGAAGAGACCTCTTCGGCCATGGAGCAGATGACTGCGAACATTCAGCAAAACACAGACAACGCAGCTCAAACCGAAAAGATCGCTCAACAGGCGGCCAGTGACGCGATGGAAGGGGGAACCGCCGTGGCCGAGACCGTCAAAGCCATGAAAGAGATCGCCGAGAAAATCGCCATCATTCAAAAACTGGCGGATCAGACCAATCTGCTGGCACTCAATGCCGCCATCGAGGCTGCCCGTGCCGGAGAACATGGCAAAGGATTCGCGGTGGTGGCTGATGAGGTGCGCAAATTGGCGGAAGGAAGCGAACAGGCCGCATCCGAAATCAATAATTTGTCTACTTCAAGCGTCGAAAAGGCGGAGCGGGCCGGGGTGCTGCTCAAGAAATTGGTGCCTGACATCAAGAAAACCGCTGAATTGGTCCAGGAGATCGCTGCCGCCAGTCGGGAGCAGAATCAGGGCGCGGTGCAGATCAATCAGTCCGTGCAACAATTGGATCAGGTGATCCAACAAAATGCCGGGGCCTCCGAGGAACTCTCCTCTCAAGCCGAGCAGATGCGCGAGACCATGGCTTTCTTTAATCTTGGTGGACAGAGTGGTGGTTCCCATCGTGCCCGTCGTTCTGTGCCACCTAAAGTGACCAGAAGTAAAACAGTACAGAACAAGGAATCACGGCCACGCTCCCTGCCAGCACCGCAGAATTCCGCAGGGAGGAAGCTTTTGCGCAGACCAGCTGCTGAGCAGGGATCAGGGGTGCATCTCGACATGGATACCAATGGACATGATGACCCTGATCAGGAATTTGAAAAATTTTAATTATGCAGAATGCCTTCCTGGGGAGGCGGTGAACCGCCTCCCCAGACCCCACCACCCTTTTTTTTTAATGATGATGATGAGGATGAGGAGAACGAAATGAATCTGGATAGAATCAAAATTTCAACGCAATTTTCAGTACTGATCGGTCTGTTCACACTGGGCTTTATCGGAATGTATTGGAAATTCAATGATACCATGGACAAAACGATTGATGATTTCAAGTCTGTCATCTATTCAAATCAAATACAAAGTGCTTCCATCGAGGCATTGCTCGATGTTGCGGATGGCCGAGAGGCTGAAAATAATTTTCTTGTCAAGCATGACATGAAATATAGCAAGGAAGTCGCCTCGCAAGTGGAGCAGGTGGTGGATGAATTGAATAAAATAACAAAATTGGAAAAAGATCATAATAAAAAACCCAATCCGCAGATCGAACAAGCCATGAACTATATCAGGCAGTATCACACCTTGTTTACTGAAGTGGTGAATGGATGGGGCAAGAAGGGCCTTGACGAAAATTCCGGCTTTCAAGGGGGGCTTCGCAAGGCGGCTCACGACTTGGAAAAGTTTTTAAATCAATCGGATATGGAGTTCCTCCAAACGCGCTATCTTCAATTGCGTCGTCATGAGAAAGACTATTTATTGCGCTTGAACAAGGATAAATATCTGCCTTTGGTCAATACCACTCTCGATGAGATACATACGATTATCGGTCGATCCTCACAATCCGATGAAGTCAAAAAAAATCTGGGCACCCTTTTGAAACAGTATCAAACCAATTTTGTCCAGTTGGTGGAGATGGATCAAGAGATCGCCAAAAAGTTGGAGGATCTGCAAAATTTGGCGCATCAAATGGAGAGTGTGCTAACATCCGTTCGTGACGAGAATATCAAACAGGCGGCAGAGGCAGAGAAAACGGCTTTGAGTCTGGTCAGCCAGAGCTTGCGGGTCATTCTCATGACATCGGTGGCGATCTTTGTGGTGGTACTGCTGGTCTGTGTGGTGTTGGTGCGGGGGATTCTGCGGCAAATTGGCGGTGAGCCAAGCCAAATCCGGGCCATTGCCGAGGAGGTGGCGCAAGGCAATCTGGAGGTCCAATTCGATGTTGGCAAAAAAACCGGCATCCTGGCCGCCATCGAGGGGATGGTGGAAAAAATCCGGGAGGTGGTCGAACAAATGAATATGGCGGCAGATCAGGTGGCATCCGGCAGTGACATGCTCTCCCAGGGGGCCACGGAACAGGCCGCATCCATCGAAGAGACCTCTTCGGCCATGGAAGAGATGTCCGCGAACATCCAGCAAAATACAGACAACGCAGCCCAGACCGAAAAGATCGCACAACAGGCGGCCAGTGATGCCAAGGAGGGCGGGGCCGCCGTGGTCGAGACCGTCAGAGCCATGAAAGAAATCGCCGAAAAGATCGCCATCATTCAGAAACTGGCGGATCAGACCAACCTGTTGGCCCTTAATGCTGCTATTGAGGCAGCCCGTGCCGGTGACCATGGAAAAGGGTTCGCAGTGGTGGCCGATGAGGTGCGCAAATTGGCCGAAGGGAGCGAACAGGCCGCATCTGAAATCAATAATCTCTCCATCACCAGCGTCGAAAAGGCAGAACGGGCCGGGCAATTGCTCAAACAGTTGGTGCCTGACATCACCAAGACCGCTGAGTTGGTACAGGAGATCGCCGCCGCCAGTCGGGAACAGAATCAAGGGGCGGTCCAGATCAATCAATCCATTCAACAATTGGATCAGGTGATCCAACAAAACGCCGAAGCCTCGGAGGAACTTTCCAGCCAGGCCGAACAGATGCGGGATACCATGAGTTTTTTCAAGGTCGGCGGACAGAGAGGGGGCCGTGTCCGTCGTCCGGTCTCCAGGACCAGGGCAACACCAAAGCCAACACCACAGAAAAAAGAATCCCGTCCACGCTTGTTGGCAGCACCAGCTCCGAGTTCGGGCGGGCAGAAATTCTTGCGCAGACCAGGATCTCAAGGGGTGCATCTCGACATGGGAAACCATGATCACGATGACCCGGATCAGGAATTCGAGAAGTTTTGAAAATCAAGACCTGGGGGGGGGGGGGGGGGGGGGGGGGGGGGGG
>JAMOBH010000232.1:0-9205 GCA_039908085.1 Magnetococcus sp. YQC-5 | reverse complement strand
CCAGGGTTTTGCTTTTGACTTTTTGCTACACAGACTGCATGGCTTTCAACAACTTTTCTACACTGCCCAGATGCATATCGCCCATGGGATAGAGCATTTGTTCTTCTTTGATGTTGTGCTGACGCATCAACACCATCAAGGTGGTTCCAGCACGGATCGTGGCAGACAGATCGCCTTGATTGACGGCCTGACGCATCTGTCCGATCACTCCAAGCATCTGACGATGCTCCATTTTCATGACCATGGTTGGTCCCTGAGTCATTCCTGTGGCTTGTTCAAAGGCCGGGAAGAAGCGTTGTTCTTCCATATTGAAATGATGGATCATACCGGTTTCGAACGCGCCGAAAAAGTGACGGGTTGCGGCCAAGTCGCCGGATTGAGCAGCGTTTTCGGCAGCGGCATAGAGTTCATCGCAACGATGATGATCAAACCCCATGAAATCCGCAATTCCACGCACACGTATTGGACGTGGCACACGACGCAGAGAGATCCGCCATTGATCGGGGCCATTTTCCAGGGGATGCCAATCGAATCCACCCCAGAATTTTTCCTGGAAGGGTGGCAAGAGAGAGATCAAAGCCGTTGTATCCGTGGCCTCCAGGGAGGAGCCATCGGCCAGGCTTTCATAGGCGGAGGTGAGTTGGTCCAATTTGGCTGAGGTATCCAGACCTGCCAGATTCAAAACCGTGTTGTTCATACATATCGTCCTTGTTGAAAATGGTTTTTGATCAGTCACAGTGACTGTTGAGCATCCAGGTATCTGCACACTATACACCCGACATTTCTTGTGCTGCCTTGACATCCGTCAAGCCTGCTTACAGGATTTATTAAAATTCATCCACCCTCTCTTGGTAAAGAAACCCCACCATGTTGGCATCCGTTGGATTGCATATTGATCAGGCTCCCCCATTGCATTTGCCATTCCGTTTTTTTGGCGCGGCTCTGGTATTTGCTTTGTTGACCGGTTTTGGTTTGTTGTTTTGGGGGAATGAGCTGCTGATAGCTCCCTTGCTGCCGGTCACGGTGGCCACAGTGCATGGTGCGGTTTTGGGATGGTTGCTGATGAGCGTGATGGGAGCCATGATCCAGATGATTCCGGTATTGGCGGGGATTCCGGTTCCCTGGCCACAGGGAGTGCCCTGGATTCACGGTATTTTTATCAGTGGTGTGGTCTGCATGGGGTTGGGATTGGTCACAGGCCACACCTGGATTTTGTTGAGTGCGATGGTCGGATTGGGGATGGCTCTGTTTGGATTTCTGGTGCCAATAGCATTGGCACTGATCAGGGCACCAGCCAAACACCCCACGGTGAATGCCATGCGCATGGCGATGATGGCGTTGACTGGGACAGTGCTGTTGGGGGTTCTGTTTTTGGGGGAATATGCCCATGGATTTTTGGATCTGGATCGTCATACCTTGGTAGGTATTCATCTGACGTGGGGTTTGTTGGGATGCATGGGAAGTTTGATCATCGGGGTATCCTGGCAGGTTTTGCCGATGTTTTACATGACACCGGCCTTTCCGTCGGGTTCTGCGAGTTGGATTTTGCGCGGGATGGGGATTTTTTTGCTGGTCATGCCGATGGCCTTGGTGTGGAGCAGCCTGGAAGACCCATGGATGTTATATGTTGCGTCCCTGCCCGGCCTGGGGGCGATGGGTTGGTATGGCATTGAAACCTATCGGATGATGAGTCAAAGAAAACGCACATTTGCCGATGCCACGTTGCGTTTTTGGCAGCTTGGTTTTGTTTGTGGGGTGATGGCGTTGTGTTTGTTGATGTTGTGGCCCCTGGTGTCGGATGAGCGGTTACGTTTTTTGTTTGGTATTTTGTATGCTGTGGGTTGGGTTGGCTCCATCATTACGGGGATGTTACACAAGATCATTCCGTTTCTGGTTTGGTTTCATCGATTCAGTCCGGCGGCAGGATTGCAAGAGATTCCGATGATGGATGATCTCTCCCCAAGCCGGGTGGTGAATGTGCAAGTTTATGTTCATGCTGGTTCGATTGTGATCCTGTCCATGGGTGTGGTGACAGGTTGGGATTGGGCCGTGCGTTTTGGGGGGGTTGGTTTGATGGTTGTGGCTGGTGTATCGCTGTACGCCTTGTGGTTTGCGTTGCGCATCAAACCCCCGGAGATTCCGGTGATGCCTGATTTTGCCAGTTTTTTCAAGCCCCCTGCATGAAAATACTTATATTTATAAACAGGATGCTGTTCGGGTTCCATCCTCTGCCAATACTCCATTACCAAAAAATCAGAAAAAGCTACCTGTCAAATCAGCACGTCGGTCCACTAGTGGACGTAAGCGGAGATTTGTGACCCGGTTCCTACCCATTCCCGATGGATCAGGGAAATCATGAGGGTCACGAACTTCCACTTTCCACCACTAGCAGTTGATGGAAGCCTTCGTTGAACCTCCATCCCAGAAATTTTACCTCACCTTGGGGATTTCTTTGACGGTAGTTAACAGATTTGGTAAAATCTTTGCTATGGAATGGAAAATCAGTTTTTTCAATGATGGAGTGAAGCGAGCAATCGACGCATGGCCACATGGCATCCGTGCTATTTTCATCCGCATTGCTCAAAGGATGCGCTCTCACGGACCAAACCTTGGAATGCCGTTTACCCGTGCCTTTGGGGATGGCTTGTTTGAAATCCGCGCCAAAGGGCAGGAAGGTATTGGGAGAGCCTTTTTCTGTCTTTTGGTTGAACGCAACATCGTCATTTTGCATGAATTCATCAAGAAGGGTGACAAAACTCCACAAAACGAATTGGAGACTGCGATCCGCCGCATGAACGAGGTGAAACATGGACACTGAACGATACGCACCGATACCGCTTGATATAGATGCGACAGTTGCGGAATGGATAACCGATCCAGCATTCAAAACAGCATACGATGCCCTGGATGACGAATTCCGACTGTTTGACGAATTGCTGGCAGCTCGCCGAAATGCCGGCATGACACAAACCAAGGTAGCCGAGCGAATGGGAACCAGCACACTTTCTGTGGCGCGTTTGGAATCTGGAGGTGGCAAGATGAAACACTCACCGTCTATTGCCACATTGCGCCGGTATGCTGAAGCTGTTGGCTGCCGACTTGAGATCAAACTCGTACCATGGGGAGTTTGACAAAGCCCCTTTTTCCCCTGTCAGGTCGATTTTAAATACCTCTGGATCTATACTTTGCTGACATTAGGAATCTGTGGAGTGTTCATCCAAGAACGGCCAATCCTTTACGGTCAATCAGGTCAAGCAACCTGAGTGCTGGTCCAGACGGCTTTTTTCGTCCTTGCTCCCATTGCTGCACCGTTGTCTTACCGATGCAAAGAGAGACGGCGAGGACGGCTTGGCTCACATGATTGGCCAAGCGAATGCGTCGAATATCTTCTGACCCAAACTGTCGTTTCGGTGGCAAACACAGAGCGTCGATCCTGCGCATGGTGATTTCATCCATTGCGCCAACAGCCACCAAATCGCGGGCCAAATCGCGGGTGCCATCCAAAATTTCATCCATTTTCCATCTCCGAAATCGAACCTCTCTCCAACAAGAGAATGATTTGTTCCTCTGTGGCAGCAAGAAAATCTTTTGCGACAAGACTCATGGCTTCTGCTTGCACAGGCGATGGCGTCAACCTTTCCCTCACGTATTTCCAAGGCGGCATCGCGCAAAACGATATCTGTAATGCGCTCGTTCTGGCCCATTTAACAACCTGCTTGACTTTGAAGATTTTCATGTCTTCATTGTAACACTTGGTGAGACACTTTTCAAGTTGATTCAGATAGTTCCGGTGATGCCTGATTTTTCCAGTTTTTTTCAAACCCCCATCCGCATAATCAATAGGATCCAGGGGTGCTAGCCCCTTGGCTGGATTGAAGGTGATGCACCAAAAATCATTTTCACATCCCGCTTGCCTTGACTCCAGTTGCAACCTGTCCGATCATCTCCTCACTGCAAAAACTTCTTTAAAGTGCGAGGCAAGCCATGGCCCTGGATCTGTTTATTTGTTATGCCCAAGAAGACATGACGTTCAAAGATACATGCCTCAAACAGCTTGCCCAGTTGGAGGAGGGTCTGGTTGTCCCTTGGCATGACAGATTGATTGAAGTGGGTGCGGATTGGGAACCTGCCATCCTGAAAGCTTTGCATCAATGCAATACGGTGCTTTTTCTGGTCAGCCCGGCCTTTCTTGCTTCCAAATTTATCCGGTCTGTCGAACTTCCACGGATCCTGGCACGGCGGGAAAAGGGAGAAGTCAGAGTTTTGCCTGTGCTTATTCGTCCATGCTTATGGAAGCGTGGCCCATTAGAGGCTATTCAGGCCTATCCCCGCGATGGTCAGTACATCAGCCAATTAACACCGGATAAAGCCGATTTAGCTTGGATGGAAGTTGTGGAGCAATTGGCAGCCTGGGCCGATTCTCTATCACCCAAGCCCCTGGATCATGGGCAGGGGAATCCTTATCGGGTGGTGATTTTGAGTGGCCACTCGCTGCAAACTCCCTTGCCAGAGGCCGTGACTATGTTCCTGGCAGTGGCCCGTGAATGGCGGAATGCGCCTCTGCAAATCGAACTGCGTTTGGATCTGGCCTTGCCAGAGAATTTTCTCCGGCAGTCGGAAGCTGGCTGGAATCTGCTGATTTTTTATGGCCATGGCACCAAAGATGGCCGTTTGCAAATGGCTGACGGTTCACTGGTCAAGCTTAAAAAACTTCGTATCAACGCAGAGGCATGGAATCATCTGGACGCTTTTGTCTTGTTTGCATGTCATGGCGCACAATTTGCCGAAACGCTCTCTTGTCCCTGGATCGCCTTTACCGGGGCGATCCTGCGGGAAGCCCCCAAGGGATTCATGACCGCCTGGATTCGCGCCTTGCAGAAACAGAATCTCCAGGTCGCCGCCCAACAGGCGTTGCAGACGGTAAAAAGTGCGATGAAATCCAAGTTTCCCGACCTGTTGCGTGACTCCTCCACGGCTCCCATTTCGAGACCACTACCCACACGCAGCATTCCTTCCGGCAACTCAATGGTGACGCATTTGTGCGCCAATATGGATGAACAAAAATTGTTTCACCACGAATTCGACGCAACTCAACAACCATCGATTTATAGCGATCACGACCCATTTGTCGGACGCCGCCCTTTACTTGAACAAATATTATCGTTGCCATCGCCGTATGGCGATGAACAATTGCAGCGCATGTTTTGGGTGCATGGTGCCGCTGGTATGGGCAAGACATCGTTGTTGCGGCAGTGCGCGATGCTGGCCAGCGAAACGATTTTTTTTGATCACACTGAACCTTTGTTTATCTTCCATATGGCTTGCTCTCGCATCACCAGCCTATCAGAGTTGCGAGAAAAACTTTTCAAAGGCATGGGGGAGTTTTACCGACTCCCATCTTTGCCAACCGATCCGCAAGACCTTTGTCGAAAATTGCAAACCAAACAGGGAACTCATCTTTGGATTCTGGATGATATCACCTATATTGCAGATCAAGCGAAGCAACCAGGAGAAAATCCAAGCTATCATAGCGACGATGCAAAGAATTTTTTGCAATCTTTGCTGGATGCGGCACGCAACCTAACGTTACCCTTGCAACTCGTGGTCAGTTCCCGACGCAAACCAGAGGAATACGGAAGATGGAAGCTGCTGGAAGTGCTGCCATTCAGTTTAGCAGAGGCCCAAGAATTGGCAAACCGCATGCTTGTAGATGCCGACATGACAAGCATGATGGATCCAATGGGAGCGAGCAGACTTTTTACCTCGGTTCGTGGCAGTACTGGACTTTATAAACGCTGTATTGCTCTGGCAATCAAAAAGAATATGAGTTTTTCTGAATATGCTAATGATTTAGAGCGTTATGGTATCAAAAATGCCCCGCAGGATGTCCTGGAACTGGCCAAATACATGATCCGCTTTGAAATGGTGCAACAATTCCCTGCGATTGCACAACAAATCGGTTTTGATATCAATCAGTTCTTGAAAATTTTACATCCCTTGGTTCTCCGTTGCGGTGAATTCACTTATGACGAATTAATCGAATGGTTTGGAGACAAATTTCGAATAAAAAATTTTAGCCATACAATACTGCCGCGTCTTTATCAGGATGGGTTGGAATGGCTGGTTCAGTGTTCTTTTTTGACCAGGAAATCACGACAAGGTCAATCGGTCTACGCGATGCCGCCCAATCAGCGCATCCCCTTGGCGTCTATCAGTAATCCGAAAGAGGTATTGCCCAGCATGATTCCCTGGCGCGGAGTCGAAGAACGAATCGCCCAGGCCATGGAACTCGTTAATGTTAATTTACTTTCCGGGCTTGCAGCCTTTCAAGCACTTGAACAGGATTACGAACAGTATCACATGGAAACACCACAGGCAGCCCGCGCTGTGTTTAGTGCCATGCTGCTCCAAGCTGAAGTGATCGGTTGGTCAAATCATGAAGCAACCATCCCGATTTACGACGCCATTTTGCAGAAATATGATAAAATAAATTTCAAAACATCACCTGACGAGGTGTTATTGGTCGCAAAAGTGACCGAAGCTTTTTTCAATAAAGGGGTAATGTTGGGCACCTTGAACCGCTCCGATGAGGCGATTGCTGTCTATGATACCTTGGTGGCCCGCCATGGAGATCGAAGCGAAACGGCCATCGTCGAACAGGTGGCCCAGGCCATTTACAACAAGGGGGTAAGGTTGGGTGCCTTGAACCGTTCCGAGGAGGAAATTGCTGTCTATGATGCCTTGGTGGCCCGCCATGGGGATCGAAGCGAAACGGCCATCGTCGAACTGGTGGCATCAGCCATTTACAACAAGGGGGTAAAATTGGGTGCATTAAACCGCTCTGAGGAGTCGATTGCTATCTATGATGCCTTGGTAGCCCTCCATGGGGATCGGTACGAAACGGCCATCGTCGAACTGGTGGCCAAAGCCCTTTTCAATAAGGGGATAAGCTTGGGTGCCTTGAACCGCTACGAGGAGGCGATTGCGGTCTATGATGCCTTGGTGGCCCGCTTTGAGGATCGGAGCGAAACGGCCATCGTCGAACAGGTGGCCAAAGCCCTTCTCAATAAGGGGGTAACATTGGGTGCCTTGAACCGCTCCGAGGAGGAGATTGCTGTCTATGATGCCTTGGTGGCCCGCCATGGGGATCGGAGCGAAACGGCCATCGTCGAAAAGGTGGCATCAGCCCTTATCAACAAGGGGGTAAGGTTGGCTGCCTTGAACCGCTACAAGGAGGAAGTTACTGTCTATGATGCCTTGGTGGCCCGCCATGGGGATCGGAGCGAAACGACCATCGTCAAACGGGTGGCCAAAGCCCTTTTCAATAAGGGGGTCACGTTGGCCATGATTGGGCAATGGGATCAGGCCCAACAAACCATGGACGAGCTGTTCCATCGGTATGGGCAGCATGAAGCACCCGCCATTCAGGCGATTATGCAAACAGGCGAACAGGTGAAAATGTGGATTGCCGAAAATCGCCCGCAAGCCTGATCCCCGTGTGACCTGTCACGGCATCACACCCCGTGACCCCATCCACAATGGATACTGGGGTGGTGCTGCCATCCGGGCAGACCAACTGTACGGTGAGTCCGGCTATTGATGCAATCAGAAAATGATTCTTTATTGTTAAATAACTGTCAATCTGCCACAATTTCGGTCTTGGAGTAAAACATGATCGAACAAAAAGTTGGACAACGAGGCACCGATGAGGCGTTTTTCAAACTCATGACCTTGAGTGGTGATGCATTGCTCAAACTTTTGGGAATGGATGCACCGACAGCGGAAACCTACCAGTTTCGTGCCACGGTTTTGAAACAACAGCGCGTGGCACCCGATATCGAGGGATGGTCCTTGACCTCCGGCAATCAAGCGCGAGTCTTGTTGGAATTTCAGGGATACGAGGATCGTTTGATTCGTTACCGTCTTGCCACCAAGATTTTTATGAGTTGTACACAAGACGACTATCCTGGTCCGGTTTTGGCAGGAATCATCTACACAAACGAACGATACAAACAAGTTGCTTTGCCTTTGACGCCCCTTGAGAAACGCTCTGGATGTCGCTTCGATGACTGCTTTGTAGAAGTGGTGCTTTCTGATTTTTCCGAAGAACAGTTGAAAGCAATCGATCCGCGTCTGCTGATTCTGGCCCCGTTGACGATGCCAGCAAAGATAGATCCAGAGGTGTTGAAAAGTAAAGGACGTCGTTGGCAAAAAGAAATAAATAATAATTTCCCCGAAGAATCACGTTACGAAGCACTTGAAATCATGATTTTGTTCGCTTTGGCGCACTTTCGCTCGTTTGACGTAAAGGAGATCATTCAAATGTTAAATCTTGATCCGAATCCTGATTGGGTATTCACCAAAGTGTATAACGAAGGTCAAAAGGATGGTGAGAAAAATATACTGCTTAAGCTGATACGTCGCAAGTTTGGCCAGACACCAGACTGGGTGACGGAAAAAGTGACGTCGGCAAACTTGGAATTGATCGAAGTTTGGCTTGAGAACCTTCTATTCGCCAACTCTTTGGACGAAATGTTCGCATCTTAATAAGACCAGTACATCTACACTCGCACGGTACAAGCAAATTGCTTTGCCTTTGATGCCCCTTGCACTTCGACTGATTCTGGCCCCGTTGACTATGCCAGCAAAGATAGATTTGGAAACATTAAAAAGCAAAGGACGTGCTTGGCAAGAAGAAATCAAGCATAACTTTCCTGAAAAATCGCATCATGAAGCAGTTGAAATCATGATTTTGTTCGCTTTGGCTCACGTTCGCTCGTTTGACGTAAAGGAAATCATTCAATTGTTGAACCTTGATCCGAATCCAGATTGGGTATTTACAAAAATATATAATGAAGGTTATAAGGATGGCGAACAGAAAGGCCGTCAGAATGGCCGCAAAGAAGGTGCGGCTACCTTGCTGCTCAAACTGATGCGTCGCAAGTTTGGCCAGACACCGGACTGGGTGACGGAAAAAGTGACAGCGGCAAACTTGGAACTCATTGAAAAATGGGGTGATAACTTCGTGTTCGCCAACTCTTTGGATGAAATGTTCGCATCTTAAGGTAATCGTTCAGACACATCCTTACGTAAAATTTCCTGGGGAGGCGGTGAACCGCCTCCCCAGACCCCTCCACCCTTTACCGTGAAAATATTCTGTGCGATGGCGCAAAGCTACCTTTGCCCCTATTCAAAACAAAAAATA
>JAMOBH010000231.1:0-9207 GCA_039908085.1 Magnetococcus sp. YQC-5 | reverse complement strand
GGATGAATCCCCCAGACCCCCTCTTTTTTTTTAATAATTAAAAAATAAAATAAAAAATAAAAAAAAAGGGTGGGGGGTTTGGGGGGCGGTTCACCGCCCCCCAAGGTTTTGCTTTTTTGTTTTTCCGAAACATAAATATGATGCCCTTCGGGCAAAAAGTCAAAACCCTGGGGGATGAATCCCCCAGACCCCCTCTTTTTTTTTAATAATTTTTTTTTAAAAAAAAGGTGGTGGGTGTTGGGGGGCGGTTCACCGCCCCCCCAATCATTTGTCTTGCTCCAGAGAACCGTGTCACACCACCCTGACCAAACGAAACCCCAAATCTTCATAGGCCGCAAAGGCTTCCACCCGCATCCGACGAGCTGTGCGACACTCTTTGGCCATGCACATAAACCCACAGCCACGAACCACCCGTGCCTCATCAATGGTCCCGCCACGGGGATTGATGGCTGGCCCTTTGGCATAATAATCAGCCTGATAACGATCCTCGGTCCATTCCCGGACGTTGCCAGCCATGTCAAACAATCCCCAATCATTGGGTCGTTTCTCTCCCACTGGACGAGACTGACCGCCTGCATTGCTTTTTACCCAGGCATGATCGGTCAGACTCCAATGTTCTATTTCCCCTGTGATATACGGTGCGTCGTGTCCAGCCCGTGCGGCAAACTCCCACTCTGCCTCTGAGGGGAGACGCAGGTTGAAATTTTCCCCCAAATGCCGACTGAACATTCGTAAAAATTTTTGTACATCATTCCAGGAGATCTTGGAGACGGGATGGTTGCATTTGCTTTCCCGATAAAGACCCAGTGGGTAATCTCCCATGATTTTATTCCATTTACCCCATGTAACCAAGTGCTTGCTTATCCAGAAACCATCCAGCCGCACCTCACGCTGGGGCTGTTCATCTGGTCGGCGTCCTGATTCTCCTGGTGCGGCCCCCATCTTGAAAGAGCCACTCGGCAGCCAAACGAACTCCAGGTTAAGAACCGGATCGATCCAGATGGATCCTCGTTTTCGTTGCAACGTGGTGGCGGACCCAGGTATGGTTCCTGGGGAGGTGTCGGTGGAAGCAGGTGCAGAAGGGGGTGTCATCCTTGGGTGGATGGCCGCTGATGAAGCAACCGGATGGGCAGAGGCTGGATCCATGTTGGGTACAGCCGAGGAGGTCAAGTTGACATCACCTTTGGTTGGTCGCAAAACGACTGTTTTTCTGGCATTGATCTCTTCTGGATTGACCTGGGTGGCGAATTCGTTCATGGATGCGATAAAACTGCGCCAACTGCTTTTTTTGCGTACACCACAGGCATCCAGTTCTGCCACTCCAGCCCCTGCGGCCCCTGCTTCGGGACGAAACGAGGTGTTTGATGCAGGTTCCGGGGTGTTGTCAGTGGTATTTTTGGGTGTTCCCAGCAACATGGGACGCCATTCCTGAATGGATTGGGGGCGTTCTTTTTCCAGGACCATCAAGGCCCAGTCCACGGCTTTGAGAAATTCAACGGAATAACGACCCTGTCCCACCTCCTGGGCGGACGGCATGGGATCTGGTTCGTTGCGCAAACGTGAGGAGATGCGCAAAGCAGCATCAATGGGTTTGTCACCCGCTATGCATCGATAGAGGACGCCTCCCATGGCATAAATATCGGACCAGGCCCCTTGACGGTCTCCCAAAGAGTCATACTGTTCAAACGGGGAGTAGCCTAAGCTCAACAGACTGGTCATTTGATCGCCCTGACCTGCCATGGATTGACGTGCAGAGCCAAAATCCAGAATGACTGGTGAACCGTCATTGCGTATCAGGATGTTGGGGGGCTTGATGTCACGATGAATGAAGGCGGATTTGTGCAAAAGCTCCAAGCCGTCAAGCAGGGGCGGGAGGATTTTTTTGATGGTTGCCTCTGGCAATATTTTGCGACGCTTGAGAATGGCGTCCAACCCTTGTCCTTCCACATACTCCATGACCATATAGGCGGTATTGGCGTTGCGGAAAAAACTGACGACCCGCACAATGCTGGGATGGCGGAAGCGGGCGACAATCTGGGCTTCTTTGAGGAAACTGTCCAGACCCCAATCGAATGTTTTTTTGTCTGCGGGTGAATTGGGCAACACATCGTTCCCACCTCTGCGCGAAGCAAAAGCAGTGGGCAGATATTCTTTGATCGCCACCAGTTGATCCTGATTGGTGTCTCTTCCCAGATAGGTGATCCCAAACCCGCCCTTGCCCAGGACGCGAAGAATTTCAAACCAGAGCAGTTTTGTGCCTGTTGGCAGCGCGCTATTATAGGATTCCGAATTCATCTGGGCATACCGGATGACAGGTAATGACACATACAAACAGGCATTCGTGTAACCGGGGATCCGATACGCATCAAATGGTTACATGTGTCGTGCCGATTCGGAAATTCTGGCGCGCAGGGCACCGGCTTGATCATCCAGTTCCTCATCAGGGATTCCATTTTCTTCGGCGTCAAGCATTTGGACTTTAATGAATTCCACTTCTTTTCGCAAGGGTGACAGGGTCTGGTCCAGGTCACTCTCTTGTGCCAGGAGCTGTGGGGAATGGTCAGGGTTGACGGAGCTGTTCTGGTCACATGCTGATTGGGTTGCAACGTTACTCTCTTCCTCGCAATCGTGGCCATCCCAGATTCCTTCTTCGTTTTCCTCGTGGTGTGCATCATCATGCCACGCATAACGGATGTCAGTGTCCGAACCTTTGACAATGTCTCTTCCTTCACGAATCCATCCGGCGATTTGACTGATGCCGTTTTTGATGATCAGGGAGAGTCCAGCGGCCAGTACCACACCTCCTTCCAGCAATCGTACCCCAAGAGGATGCGAGAAGGTGGCTGAGGAGCGTCGTCGAGTGATTTCCTTGTTGACAGTAGGGGTGCGTTCGTTACGTAAATTGTCTACAGTCTGTTCAGGAGCCTGGACGACGCGGAGTTCTGTTTTTCCGCGCAGTCTTTTTTGCACTTTTTGATTGGCCAGTACTGAAGGGCGTGAGCGTTCGCCGTGTCGTTCTCCGGTCAGTCGGAATCCTCCCGCCCAACGGGAACTCAATTTGCGTTTGTTCAAGTTTATGTTCATGTTCTGATCCTCGATCATTGGCCAAAGCTGCTTGACGAGACTGCTTATGGATAGTTTTGTGGCAAAAGGGTGTTCATCAGGCAAAAAAACGATGTACAAACCCCATCATGTCAGGGACCAGATAAATCAGAAAACCGATCACTGACAAAATCACCAGCAACACCACGCCTCCGACCACATTGACTGTGATGTCGGAGTAATCGACGGACCGGGTCACCAGGGCTGCGATATCGCGCATGGAAACCACTCCCATGAACCTGGGTCCATCAAACACCACCAGATGGCGAATGCGATGTTCTTTCATGCGGGTCAGGCAGTATTTGCAGGTGGCGTTGAATTCCACTCTTACCAGATCCCTGGTCATCACCTCATGGATGGGGGTGCGGACAGGGTCGCGTTTTTTGCCCACCACGCGCACCATCAGATCCCGTTCGGTGAAGTACCCAACCACTGTACTGCCTTCCATCACCACCAGGGAACCGACACCACGGTTGACCATGATGTCCACACCTTCTTCCACGGTGCGATATTGATTGATGGTGGCGACGTTGTCTTGAATGACTGACGTGATCCTGCATGACATGATGTGCGACCTGTTTTGGTAAGTGTCGTTCCGACTGGCCTGAAAGCTCCCAACCCATATTTTCCATCCACCAGTACTTCAGCCAAACTGATTTTAATGGAGGTGAGCTGTCCCGTCATTGAAAAAAAATGCATCCGGCATGGCAAAAACCCAAAAAACCGTTGCCGAATCCATTTGATCCACCTCATTCTTGGTCAGAATTCGTCAAAATTCTGACTTTGGGAGGCTCTGTGAGTCGCCTCCCTTGTTTTTGCAAATATCATACCAATAAAATCGAGCGTTACCCTTGGAGGGTTTTTTTCGAGGTGCTGCGCAGGTGCAAATCCCTCAACTGGGTTGGATCCACAGTGGATGGGGCCTCGGTCAAGAGACATCCGGCTTTCTGGGTTTTGGGAAAGGCGATCACGTCACGAATGGAGTCGGCTCCCAACAGAATGGCAACCAGACGATCCAATCCCAGGGCCAACCCGCCATGAGGAGGGGCACCAAATTCCAATGCCCGCAACAGGAAACCGAATTTTTCTTCTGCTTCACTGGTGCTGATATTCAAAAGCTCCAGCATGCGGCGTTGCATGACAGGGTCATGAATACGAATCGAACCGCCTCCCACTTCACTGCCATTCAACACCAGATCATAGGCTTGCGAACGGATGGAATCCAGGGTGTCGGCTCCATCGGTTTGAAGACGGGCGAAGTCCTCCACCATGGGGGCGGTGAAGGGGTGATGCACGGCCACAAAACGATTGGTCTGAGGATCCCAATCCAGCAAAGGAAATTCCGTGACCCAGACAAACGAGAAGGGTTGATCGTCCAGCAATCCCAAATCACGTCCAACCTTCACCCGCAAGCGGCCCAGGGATTCGTTGACCACCTTGAGTTGATCGGCCCCGAAAAAGAGCAGATCTCCTGCGCAAGCACCAGTTGCTTCCAACAAGGCCTCTTTTTCTGCGTCTGAAAAAAACTTGACGATGGGTGATTGCCAGCCTCCCTCACGCCAGGGGCCATTGATTTTGATCCATGCCAATCCTTTGGCACCATAAATCCCCACGAAGGCCGTATAGTCGTCAATTTCCTTGCGAGTCAACGAGGCACCTCCAGGGACTCGCAACACCTTGATCGCCCCTTGGTAGCCCCGTCTGCCTGTCTGTTGGGCCACCTGGGCAAACACCTTGAAACCGGTTGTGCGCATGATGTCGGTGATATCGGTCAATTCCATGCGAATGCGCACGTCCGGGGCATCCAATCCATAACGATCCATGGCTTCGGCATAGGTCAATCGGGCAAACGGGGGAGTCAGTTCCAGGGCCAGAACCTCTTTGAACAACCGTGCCACGAGGGTTTCAACCGACCCCATAACGTCGTCGGGTTCCACGAAACTCATTTCCAGATCGACTTGTGTAAATTCCGGCTGACGATCCGCGCGAAGATCTTCGTCACGAAAACAGCGTGTAATCTGAAAGTATCGGTCGTATCCGGCAATCATCAGCAATTGTTTGAACAATTGTGGTGACTGGGGCAGGGCGTAAAATTCTCCTGGATTGACACGTGAAGGGACCAGGTAATCCCTGGCACCTTCCGGAGTGCTGCGGGTCAACATGGGAGTTTCGATTTCCAGAAACCCAAATTCATCGAGTGTGCGACGCAAGGATTGCAGGGCGCGGTGTCGCAACAGCAGATTTTTCTGCATCAAAGGGCGGCGCAAATCCAAAAACCGGTAGGTCAGGCGCACGTTTTCGCTGAGTTCATCTTCATCAAGCTGAAACGGCAATGTCATGGCTGCGTTGAGAATGTCCAGCTGTTCCACCTGCACCTCGATCATACCTGTGGGCAGTTTCAGGTTGGTGGTTTCCTGGCTGCGCAGGATCACGGTTCCAGAGACCTGAATGACATATTCATTGCGCAAGGTATGGGCTTGTTGGTGGCTTTGGGCCTGTTGTTCAGGATTGAACACCACCTGTACCAGACCGGTTCGGTCCCGCAAGTCCACAAAAATCACTCCGCCATGATCCCGGCGGCGATTCACCCAGCCGCACAGGGTTACCCGACCGCCCACCTCATTGTCGCGGACGTCGTTGCAATAATGAGTGCGTTTCATCAGGCCTCCCACTTACAGCCAGGATCATTGGAAAGGGATGGATGGTGGCTTGCGCCCCAAATCCCACGATACGTTTTGTCTTTGCATCCCACCAGGGGGCATGATGCCCCATGGATTCTGCAACCGTTTGTCCTGGGTGCAAGCAGGATGTTTTTCATCATGATATGCCCACCCCTGGAATTTCCGGTTGTTCCAGATTTTCATCCAGATCTTCTTCCTCGATCAAGGGCAGGCGTGCTCTGGCGCGTTCCAGGGCATCGGAGACCAGTTGTGCCATGTAGACTTTTTCCTGTTCGCGGAAGCTGTCGCTCAAGGCTTCGGCCTGTTCGTAGGAGGCTGTGGCTTCATCCCAATGTTCATTGCCGTGATGGAGCAGTCCACGCAGGTAATGACTGAAGGGATTGCCAGGATTGCCTTCCAGGGCGATTTCCACCCAGGTTTCCGCATTTTCCGTGTTGGATTGATCGATATAGAAAGCAGCGAGTTTTTGGGCCACCTGCCAGCCTTCAATATTGCGTCGGGATTTGTATTCATCAAGGAGGAACCGTTCACCCTCTTCCACCAGGCCTGCATCCACCAGCCATTCGGCATAGCGGGCAATCCAGTAGTCGATCAGCAGGAAGGGGTCGTCACGGTCGCCATCGAGCATCCGTTTCAAAAGGGCCAGTGCCGTTTCCATTTCGCCTTCATGCTGATAGGCTGCCGCCATTTCGGCCAGCACCAAAGGGGAGCATTGGTGCAAGGGCACTTCATCGAGACGATGCAACGACAGACCATGAATGATTTGTGTCGTGGCCATGGCTCGAATCATGGGGGTTGGCGGACCGATTTTCCAGGCCACCGACTCTTCGGAGTCCAGATGGCACTGTTTGAATTTTTTGCCTGATCCGCAAGGGCAGGCGTCATTGCGACCCATTTTGGGGGCGGGAATGGTCCGTGCTGGTTTTGCGGCAAAACCCTGTTCCGGTTTGGGGACCATGGCCATCAGTCGTGAGGCGAAATAGTGAAACCATTTGTAAAATGGATTGGTTGCGACATTTGGATCATCGGCCAACCATTTGGTCAGTTCTTCGACATCATTCAGCTGGGCGGCCTGCACCAGGGCACTGACATAGTTTTCAGGTTGATTGAGGTCTTTCGGTGAACCCACGGTGAACAGCTCCTTTTTTTTGTTGATGGTGTGAATCTCTGGGCATCTTTAATCTTACCTGACTTTCACCCTGTTGCGCCAGTCTGTGTAAACCATCCAGGCAGGAAAAAAAGTGGCATTGCCTCCAAAAAACTGTTAAGGAGAATTTCGTTTGCTTTCCATCCAGTCGGGATGTGCAACTCTCCTGGTTTGACTGGAAGGCCATTGCGTCGGATTTTTTGTTTCAACCTTTTCATTGCCCGTCAGGAAGCTCAATCATGACATTGCGCACTCGTTTTGCCCCATCGCCAACCGGTTTTCTCCATATTGGAGGTGCTCGTACTGCCTTGTTCTGTTGGTTGCATACTCGCAGACATGGCGGTATTTTTGTTTTGCGCATCGAGGATACAGATCAGGAGCGATCCTCTCAAGAAGCTGTGGATGTCATTCTGGAGGGACTCCATTGGTTGGGTCTGGACCCGGATGAAGGCCCATATTATCAATCCAAGCATACCGAGATGTATTTGGCTACGGCTCATCAAATGGTGGAGGAGGGGCATGCTTACTTGTGTACCTGTTCCAAGGAGACGCTTGATGCGTTGCGTGAACGGCAGCGGGAAAGCGGGGAGAAGCCCAGGTATGATGGTCGGTGCCGCAACCGGACTGAACCAGTGGGCGACAAGCCCTATGTGATTCGTTTCAAAACTCCAAGTGAAGGTGAAGTTGTTTGGGGTGACAAGATTCAGGGGGTCATTCGGATCAGCAATTCTGAACTGGATGACCTGATTCTGGTGCGTTCAGATGGTTCACCCACCTATAACTTGGCGGTTGCGGTGGATGATCATTTCATGGGTATTACTTTGGTGTTGCGTGGAGAGGATCACATCAGCAATACCCCTCGACAGATTCATCTGTTTCGCGCCATGGGATGGGAGGTTCCCGAATATGCCCACATGCCTTTGTTGCATGGATCGGATGGAGCCAAGCTCTCCAAGCGACATGGTGCGGTTTCGGTGTTGCAATACCGTGAGGAAGGATTTTTGCCTTCTGCGCTTAACAATTATTTGGCGCGTCTTGGATGGTCGCATGGCGAACAGGAGATATTTACCGTCCAGGAATTGAAACAATTATTTGATGTCAAGGATTTGGGGCGTTCTGCTGCCATTTTTGACCGTGCCAAGCTGTTGTGGATCAATGGGCATCACATTCGTTCCTCCAGCCCGGAACAACTGTTGCCTGAATTGGCCAGACATCTTGGCATGAGTGGGGTGACACCTCCACCGCTTGAGCAATTGGCAGCGATTCTTCCTGAATTCCAGTCCAGAGCTGCCACCATGGTGGAAATGGCGCAGAAATGCCGTTTTTTGTTTGTTGAATCTGTGCAGCCTTATGAAGAGAAGTCGGCACGCAAGCATCTTGGTGCGGGGATGTTGGAACCATTGACTGAGTTGCATTCTATTTTGAGCGGGTTGGAAGTATGGTCAATTGCATCTCTGGAAGAGGCGTTCAATCAGGTTTTGCATCGTTTTGGGATACCGATGGGTCATCTGGCCCAGCCGGTTCGGGTGGTATTGACTGGTTCCGGGGCTTCTCCGGGCATTTTTGAAACCATGTTCATGTTGGGTCGTGACAAAACGTTGCATCGTTTGCAAGTTGGTGTGGCTTATGTGACCCCCCCCCCCAATAAAAAACATTTAAAAAAAAGGGTGGAGGGGTCTGGGGAGGCGGTTCACCGCCTCCTCAGGAAGCTTTAAACTATTGACAACAAGTCAAGTAATTGATCGCATTGACGTTGCCAGGAATATTTTCTGATAAAGTCACTGCCATTCATCCCTCTGCGACGTGCTTCAGAAGGGGAGGTATAAATCATTTCCAGGCAGTCCACGATTTCATCCACAGACGATTCGCCCCAGTCAACCAGGTGATGACCTGTATGGGGATCCATGCAAGGCCCTTGTTGCAAAAGGGGATAACAATGCTCTGGGTTGATCAAATCCAGATGTCCGGTATTGCAGGCCAAAACAACCGGGATGCCCACAGCCATGCATTCCATGGCCACCAGATTGGTGCCCCCCTCACACCGATTAGGAAATATTCCCACATGTGCTTCGCGCAGGATGGCAGCAGTCATGGGATTGGGCACTTCGCCAATGTCCAGAAAGGATCCATCTGGGAGATATTGGCCAAGCCAACCATTGATATCGTTGTTTTCCGGCAGGCCATGGACATGACGATCATCAAACCGGGCATCGGCAGTCAGCCATTTATTGTTCCATGCCGTCAAAAGAAAGGCGTCTGGATGTTGGGCATGAAATC
>JAMOBH010000230.1:0-9244 GCA_039908085.1 Magnetococcus sp. YQC-5 | reverse complement strand
AGAGTGGCTGGATTCCCTTCAAACCAAAACCGGTGCCAAGGTCATTCTGATTATTGATACCTGTTACTCTGGCAGCTTCCTGCAACCCTTGAAGCCATCAGCAAAGGATTGCCCAGGTAGGTGGTTCTGACGAGGGTGCTGTCATGATCCTGCTTATACAATCCATCGGAATCGGCGTCGAGCCTGGCATGTTGCGGAGTTACCGGGGTGCTGGATTGTTCGATGGCATCCTTGCTGGAGTTAAAACTCTCTTGGAGAGAATTACTTTGCTTGATGCTATTCCAGAAATAACTGGAGAACGAAAGCGAACCATCATAAGAAAAATACGCCTTTTCATTGGCTCCTGTACTGGCCAGGACGATCCTGTTTGTGATTCCGGCAGATGGTTTCAAGGGTTGCAGGAAGCTGCCAGAGTAACAGGTATCAATAATCAGAATGACCTTGGCACCGGTTTTGGTTTGAAGGGAATCCAGCCACTCTTTCAGCATGACGCCGGTGATGATATCGGGATCACTTCCTGGTGGTTTGGTGGCATAAAATTGGGCATCATCATCACCGTGATCCACCATGTATATAATCAATGGCTTGGTTGCTGAGACCTGATTGACTGCCCAGTTGGTAATGGCATCTTTCATTGCCGCAATACTGGAGGGTGCATGGATTTTGCTGTCTTTTTTGTCATATACGCTGAGATAGCGAATATTTTTTTCAGACACCCCTTTTTTAAGAAGTGTGTCATAGGCAAGATCGGCAACATATTTGGTGGCGGTCCAAAGGCGATCCTTGACATCCCCACCGGCCACGATAATGGCCAAGGCATCTTCCAATACCAGGGCTGTTGCTGTGAAATCATGGTTCAGTTGATTGGTCTTGATGGCCTCAATGCGACGACTGAGATCTTTGAATTCATAACCAGGTTTTTTTGGTGTGATCGTGCCAGACCAACCGGATTTGGAGACTTCCCAGAGATATTTACCAAACTTATCGGTCGACACTACTATTTTGGGTGATGTGGTATCGTCACTTTCGAGAGTGACCGAAACACCCGCCATGGGCTGTTTGTTGCTGTCCAGAATGGTCCCGGCGAGAAGGATCTTGTCCGTATACAGGAAGGTACTGATATCCTGAGCCGTGTTGCCGGATTTATCCGTCACTCGTGCGGTGATGGTATAGGTTTGCCCGGATGTCCAACTGATTTGATTTGTACCCAGATCCCAATTTTTCCATGTATTTTCTGTATAAACAGAAGTCAGCCAGGATGGTGTGGTGGGCATCCATTGCAGGATTTTATTGCGCTCCACCATATAATTGACGCCATCGGTAATTTGCAGTTCGACTTTGGCGATGCCAACCGAACCGGAGTCCGAAGTCATGCCGGTGATGCCCGTCAATGGGAAAAATGGGTTGAATGCAGACTGGTCTGTCGGGTAGGTGATTTTCACGGTTGGTGGCGTGATCGTTTTGTTGATAATAAAATTTTTGGTCCGCACATCACTTATCCGTCCAGAGATATCAACCGCGATATATTTGAGTGAAGCCGTAGCACTCACGGTGACAGGAGCGGTATAACGTGTCGAACCTGTGGTTGGCGTGGAGCCATCCAAGGTGTAATAAAGTGCCGTGCAGCCCGATCCGTCATCCTGACAGGTCAAGGTAACCGTCTGGGCTGAAGCAAAGGTTCCATCAGGAATATCGACCGCAATCGGATTGGAGATGTCTTCCACAAAGATTTCAAACGCAGGCAAAGCAACGGTGTCACCTCCTGCTGTGACTGAAATCACGATGGCACCGTAAATACCATAATCTTTCGCGACTGGAGTTCCTGTGAGTGCGCCCGTGGTCGTATTGAAATTCGCCCAAGGTGGCGCATTTTTGATGACAAAGGAAAGAGGATCACCATCGGCGTCGTTGGCTGTTGGTATGAAACTGTATGCAACACCTGGAGTGGCTTTGGCAGGCGGTGTGCCACTGATAGTGGGGGGGAGTTTTACTGATGTGATGTCTTTGATGGCAAAATCGGTTGCGGCAGATAGTTTGTCTGAAAGGGGTACTTCATTGAAATCTGCCAGGTCATCCAACAGGATGGCAAAATGGGTTGCATTCCATTCTGTCGCAAGCTCAAACTGGCATTTCATTAAAACGCCAGTTTGGATGCCGCTTTCGGAAACACCACCCAGTGTTACATTGTTTTTATTATATTTAAATTCTCCAATATCTTTGTTCAGGTACGTACACGACTGATCCGGGAAGACAAATCCGGCAGGGCCGGTCAGGAGAATTCCAAAGGCACCAAGATTGTATTGTATATTTTTATATTCAACCTGTAACAAAAATGGTCTCGTCGTACTGGCGGATGATGCATTTTGTGTAAACAATAAAAATATAAAACATGAAAAAACAAAACTAAAGAATTTGAACCTCGCCCCTCTTTTCTCCAAAGGCGATGTTTTTTTGGAAAACACATATAAGCATTTATTCAAGCAAGACATCTCCAAACCTCTTTAATTTTTGTAATAATACTTGAATGTCGCTTTATGTTGGCAGCACCTTGCTGACCGAAACGAGCATCCATTTACATATTGACCTGACAAGAAAAAACAAGTATATTAGTATACATCAGGGAAGCACGCAGATCAAAGCAAAATGTGAGTTGCATGGTTCCTCTGGAAGATGAGACTGCAAGAATGGATTTGTTTCGGTGGGTCGCATTGGCTCCCAGATTTTTTTTCGCGCTTGTTTGGCTTGGGCATCTTGAAAGTTTAGTGGAATTGAAAATGAAAAAAATATTGATTTATATGGTATGCTCTCAACTCGTTTTGTCACGTGTGCTGATGGCCGATCCAGGGGACGTTGCCTCGCCCGCAGATGGAAAAATAAAACCAACGGATGCTCTGGCAACATGGAAGATGATACTTGGTAAAAAATCCCCTCAGGATATGGACGCAGATGTCTATCCTGTGGACAATCCTGACGGCAAGCTTGATTTGGATGATGTGCGAACGATATTAAGACATTATCTTGGCAAAGTTACCATTACCAAGTCCAGCAAGGTCATTCAGGTCGGCAACAACAACGCCCCTGAGTCTTTCACTGAGGATGCTCCTGCATTCACATTAACCGGAATGGTCATCACGGGAACAAGCAGTTCTACCGTGACCGCCACCCTGACCCTCTCAAATGCTGGAGCAGGTACTTTATCTACAGGCGGCTCCGGGGCTGTGACATCAACATTTGATGGAACTGTCTGGCGAGCCAGCGGTGCCTTGGCCGACGTCAACACTTTACTTTCTGGAGTGACATTCACCCCCTCCAAGAACTGGGATCAAAATTTTACCATTGCGACTTTAGTGAGTGACGGGGTGGCCCCTGCTGTGACCGGGACCAAGAATGTCACGGTAACCGCAATCAATGACTTGCCAACTATTTCGTCCATGACCAACCAAACCACAGCGGTCAATACTGCCACCAATGCCATTGCCTTCACGGTTAGCGATGTAGAAACAGCAGCGGCCAGCCTGACAGTTACCGGGTCTTCGTCCAATAAGACCTTGGTGCCAGATGCCAATATTGTTTTTGGTGGATCCGGCGGCAGCCGCACGGTGACGGTCACGCCAGCATCTGGGCAATCCGGGAGTGCCACAATTACTGTAGCAGTGAATGATGGCAAGGCCACTGCCAATACGAACTTTTCGGTGACGGTGTCGGCTCCGGTCACGACCATCAGCTCATCCGTGCCGACTACGACCACGTCGGTTGCAACCACTACATCATCTATTAAACCAACCACTTCGGTTACGACCACCACATCGTCCGTGTTGACCACTACCACGGTCGCAGCAACCACCACCATTGCAGCAACCAGTTCTGTCTCTGGCCAGGATTATACCAACAGCCTTGGTATGAAGTTCAAGCTGATTCCCGCTGGAATGTTTACGATGGGTTGTACTGGTCCAGCAGCTTCTGGTGAAGACTGTTGGAGCGATGAAAAACCGACTCATCAGGTGACGATCAGTAAAGCCTTTTATATGGGAACGACTGAGATCACCCAGGGTCAATGGAAAGCAGTGATGGGAACCAATCCATCCTATTTCAGCAGTTGTGGTGATACATGCCCAGTGGAGCAAGTTTCATGGGACGATCTTAAGACCTTCATCACAAAGCTGAATGCCAAGGGGGAAGGCATATATCGTTTACCAACGGAAGCAGAGTGGGAGTATGTCGCACGGGCTGGCACGACGACGGCTTGGTCGTTTGGAGATAATTCAAGTAAGCTAGGGGATTATGGCTGGTTTTGGGACAATGCTCAAGTAAGTTATAGCGGAGCCAGCAGTTCTGGGAGGGGAACTCATCCTGTAGCCACCAAGCTGCCTAATCCCTGGGGCATATATGACATGCATGGCAACGTATGGGAGTGGGTGCAGGATTGGAATACTGACTATAGCAGTACAGCACAGACAGATCCCATATATGACAGTAGCGGCTCCGGCCGCGTGTTTCGTGGCGGCTCCTGGGGCAGCGACGCCAGGTTCTTGCGTAGTGCTCTTCGCAACAGCTACTCGCCCGTCCTCCGCGACCGCTTCCTTGGTGCCCGCCTCGCCAGGACGTTTTAATTTGTGGCTTTTAGCCTTTTTACCTTCTTGGTCTTTAGTTTTTCTGTTTTTCGCTGGACCGTAAGAGCATAAAGATTTAGACTTTTGCCTGTAGCCCTGGAGTAGTTCGAACGCGGTTCGCGAAGCGGAAACCGCAAGTTCGCTCTGTTCCAGGGCGGAGAGTGCCGGGCCTCTTGAGAAAATGAGGTGCCAGGTCAGGGAGTTCAGAGGGGGCGAAGCCCCCCTTTGGTGGTTCTCCAAGGCGAAGCCTTGGAAATTTTTTTTGGAGGTAAACGGCGGCAACTAAAGTTATATCTATCTTCCCAAAAGGAGCGCAAATGCCTGTTCGAATTATAACTATTAGTTTCAATCCTGAAGCAAAGCTCTTCCAGGACGAAGATTTTCTCCGATGGTTGATCAACAAGCGGGTGATTCGCCAGGAACCGGCCTTTTTTCAGCTGGAAGGGAAACCCTATTGGAGTGTATTCGTGGAATACGAGGTTTTGCTCACGCCAGAGGAACAACGCGAACCAACCGTCACCCTGCCCGCCAAAGAATCGGCCCTGTTGGAACGCCTGCGGACTTGGCGACGAGAAAAATCCGATAAAGAAAGATTGCCAGCCTTCGTGATCGCGACTAATAGTCATTTAGAGCAGGTGGTGAAAGCTCTCCCAACCACTATGGAAGCTCTTCGACAAATCAATGGTTTTGGACTCAAAAAAACAGAACGCCATGGTCGGGAGATCATCGAAATAATCAAGGCGTCTCTTGCAAAAGATCCGCCACCCCCAGAGGTTACGCCAGCAACCACCACGCTGGAGGCCTCCCATGCGGTTCCATTTGTTACCGAGGCCACTCCCAGCCCTGAGCCGATACAACAATGAAAGAAGACTATCCCATTTTTGTCCATTGGTACAAAACCCTGGATTGGATCCTGGATACGGTGGAACGTTTTCCCCGCAATGCTCGTTTTACCTTGGCAGCCCGTTTGGCTGATGATGCACTGGCTGTAATGGAGCTGATAGTGGAAGCCATATATACGAAAGACCGTAGACATATATTGAACAAGGTGAACCTTGTACTGGAAAAGCAGCGAGTTCTGTTCCGCATCGCGCATGATCGACACTACCTTTCCACGCGCCAATATGAATACATCGCCAGAGCCTTGAACGATGCCGGGCGTATGGTGGGCGGCTGGCGAAAGAGCAGCAATTGAAACGTCACGGCAATCTCTTTTCGCAGGTCATCGATTTTGGCAATCTGCTGGCCGCTGCTCATCGCGCCCGCCAAGGGTGTGGATGGGGAAACGAAACGATGCGTTTTTTCTTCTATCTGGAACCGGAACTGCTGTATCTGCGCAATGATCTGGCGAACGGGAGGTATCAACCTGGCCCTTACCGTCTGTTCGAAGTGCGCGATCCAAAACAACGCACCATTGCAGTCGCGCCATTCCGCGACCGAGTGGTTCACCACGCCTTGGTGGCGGTGATCGAATCGATCTACGAACCCATTTTTATCTCAGACTCTTTCGCCACCCGTAAAGGCAAAGGAGTTCACGCCGCCATCCATCGCGCCCAGGAGTTTTTGCGACTCTGGCCTTGGCACATCAAAATGGACGTGGAAAAATTTTTCGACAGCGTCAACCACGATATTTTGCTTGCCCTGTTGGCAAGAAGATTCAAAGATAGACCCTTGATGGCCCTGCTGGAACAAATCGTGCGCAACTCCTCTTTGCCGGGAATCGGCATCCCAATCGGCAACCTGACCAGCCAATTTCTGGCCAACGTCTACCTCGATCCTTTCGACCATCAGGTTAAAGAGTGCTGGTGTATCCCTGGTTATGTGCGCTATATGGACGACTGGGTGATTTTCGGGGAGAGCCGGGAAGACCTGTTGACCCTGCTGCCCCGCATTGAAGATTTTTTGCAAGAGCGTCTGTGTTTATATCTGAAACCAACGGGAACACGCTTGGACCATTCCGGTCGTGGGTTGGGATTTTTGGGCATGCGCCTGTTTCCAAACTTGATTCGACATGCGTCAAAGAACCAAAAACGCAGCCTGCGACGCATCGAAGAAAGGATGAACCAATGGAAAAACGGAGAATTGACAGACGAACACCTCTCCCACAGTTTGAACAGCACGGTTGGCCACCTGCGCCATTTCAAACCCAAGATGAGAATTCCCGATTCCAGGAGAAATCGGTTGCCGAACACGAAGAAATGAGTGTAACCTGATTTGCAGTGGAACCGGACCCGAAAGCGGCTCCAACCGCGTGAATCGTGGCGGCTCCTGGAACAACGACGCCAGGAACTTGCGTAGTGCTAATCGCAACAACAACTCGCCCGACAACCGCAACAACAACCTTGGTGCCCGCCTCGCCAGTACGGGAAAGCGACAGAATCTGTTTCATTACGGTGGAGCGGAGCGTTCTCTTTTCTCGTCCAAGTCCGGTCTCCCGCGCCAGAGTTTTCTGGCCAAATTCGTCCAGGTTCCCGGCGTCTGGTAGGTCCAAAGAATGGTTTCGAAGGCCGTCGGGAACCATTTTCAAGGAGCGCAATGCAATCGCATGACCAAAAAAACCTGCTGGCATTGCCTGCTGGGCAAGGCATTGGAAGAGCCGCTGACATCACTCAACGTTTCCGGAATTCCTGGGGCTTCAGGGCAGATGGCATCGGACTTCCTTGGAAAAATGAGGTGCTAGTGGGCAAAAGCGGAGATGCGTGACCCAACCCATTGCCAAGGAGACCTGCCCACTTACGGACCAGAAAAATCGTATGGGTCACAAACTTCCACTTTCCACCACTAGGTCAGGGAGTCCAGAGGGGGCGAAGCCCCCTTTGGTGGTTCTCCAAGGCGAAGCCTTGGAAAATTTTTTTGGAGTTAAACGCAATCAATTTAAGTGATATTTAGCCTCCCAAAAAGGAACATAAATGCCTGTTCAAATTATGACGCTGACTATTGATCTTCCAGAAGCGATCTTTGCCTCTTTTCGACAAAATTATAATTTATGGAGAACATTCCATGCTGGCAGATAATGAAATTAAACAGAATTTATTTTATGTTAAAAATGCTATCGCTCAACAGCGTCTTGAAGGTTTAGAGCCATCATGTGAAGTGGTGAATGACCTTGAGCGCGTTGCACACGGCGACATCTCTATATGTGATGTCATCGCTAATATTGATAAAAGGAATATTAATGCAAAAATACGTAGGCAACGATCATTACCTTGATAAAAGGACTATGGTTCTTAAAAATAAACTTGGAATTCACGATCAAGCTATTCTTGAGAAATATGAAGCTGATTACGTCACAGCACGAGCTTATGAATTGGCAAAAGCACCTCTTGATGGACATTTTGACCTTGCCCACCTGCAAGCCATTCATCGTTTCCTCTTCAATGACGTGTATGCGTGGGCTGGAGAAATCAGGGATATAGACCTATCTATAGATACAACTTATTTTGCAAATCATTTTTATATCATCAGTGCGTCGCATTCTCTATTTGAAAAACTGGCAGGTGAAGGACATTTGATTGGTATGGATGCCACTCAATTTAGTGAAAGATCAGCCTATTACCTTGGTGAAATCAATGCCATTCACCCGTTTCGAGAAGGAAACGGTCGCACACAACGTGAATTTATCAATCATCTTGCTTATAAAAATGGCTTTAAAATTGCTTGGATGAATATTACACGAGAAGACATGGTTACAGCCTCTATTGAATCTTTTCGCAAAGAAAATATAACGCTACTTAAAAAATTAATTTTTAATAATATTTATTCTATTGATGCATTGGTGAGGCTTTAAAAATACAAACATAGTTGCCCTACTGGCAAGAAGATTCAAAGACAGACGGAAATCGGGGGACACCTTACCGATTTTCTTTATCCTAAATCGGACGGAAATCGGGGGACACCTTACCGATTTTCTTTATCCTAAATCGGGGGACAAAATCGGGGGACACCTTACCGATTTTCTTTATAGCTATAAAATCAAGCTGGAACATCCAGTGCCGCCTCTGTCATGAGGAACGATTTATGTCACACGACTCATTCGAATTCGCCATTCGAAGCGTGGATGAAACCGGACGGATGCTGGGGGGATGGCGGAAACAACAGGAGGGGAAACAATGAACCATGATCAACCATTAATGATGACGCTGACTTTTGATCTTCCAGAAGCCATTTTTGCCTCCTTGAGGCGCAGTCCAGATCATTTAATCCGGGAGATGCGCCTGACGGCGGCGGCCACTTGGTACAGTCAAGGCCGGATTTCCCAGGAAATTGCAGCTCATTTTGCTGGCTTGGATCAAACTGATTTCCTGCTCTCCTTGAGTCGTATGGGGATAGACTCTTTTCAGGTTGATTTTCAGGATTTGGATCGTGAACTCTCCCGTGGCTGAAACCGCTGTCATATCAGGCTTTGGCGCGTGTCGGGAAATAAATGAAACGAACCGGCAATCTCTTAAATCTGCGTCTGAGAAAAAAATCCGAGGGTCACTACCGAACATAAACTATTTAATTAATTCATCAAGGAAAATCTTCCATGGCGGATACGCTCCCTTCTTCCGACTCGATCTATCATCGCCTCTTTGCGCATCCAGAGGCAGTCAAGGATTTGCTGGACCATTTCCTGACTCCAGAAGAACTGGCGG
>JAMOBH010000229.1:0-9272 GCA_039908085.1 Magnetococcus sp. YQC-5 | reverse complement strand
CACCGACATGGCTTATGATCCTTGCAGGATACAAACTTCCATCACAAAAATCAAGCATAAATAATTGTTCTGCAAGATATTTTGCTATTTTCTGCCAAGCACTATTTATCGGTGGCTGGTGCAGGAAGTTGAGGTTTTTTTTGCATCATGATGGTGGCAGAAGGATCATGTCCCGTTTGCCTTGTCCGTGATCCAACCACATGCGTTCATACAGACGCTCCAGATCGCGGGCAAACCGTTCGGTATCGAACAACGGATGGGTCAGGCGGTTCGCTGACAACCGGTCATGCAGGTGTCGCAGACGGTCTGGATGCAGGGCCAGATCCAGTGCCTGTTCGAAATAGGCCTCCCATGTATGGGTGACGAGTTCCGGGACTCCCATGGCATGCAACAGGCTGGCAGCGACCCGACTGACAAAGGTGTTGCCCATTTTGGTGATCAAGGGCACACCGCTCCACAAAGCATCGCTGGCTGTGGTATGCGAGGTCACTGGAAAGGTGTCCAAGGCCAGATCTGCCAGGGTCAGGCGGCCCAAATGTTCTGCCAGGGGGCGGACGGGCGCGAATACGAGACGGTCGGGATCAATACCGTGTTGTGCCGCATGGGAACGCAGGGTGGTGACGACCATGGGAGGGGGTTCTTGCAACCAAAGCAGACTGCCAGGGACTTCTTGCAACAATCGGCACCAGATTGAGAAGCTTTCCGGTCCGAATTTGTAGCTTTGATTGAAGCAGCAAAAGATCAGGCCCTCCTCTGGGAGTCCCACACTGCGTCGGGAGGGTGTGGCAGCCACGATCCGGTGTCGATCATTGGGTTGATAGCAGTGGGGCAGCAGAGCCAATGTTTCGCTGAAGTGGTTGGCCTGCTCTGGAGGCGTGACCAAAGGATCGCCAATGAGGTAATCTGCCAATCGGGGATGACCCAGAGAACCGGGATAACCCAGCCAATTGACCAGGATGGGGGCTGGACGTTGGGCGGTGATTTCCGGGCGGCCCAGTTTCGTATAGCCTTTGAGATCAATCAAGATGTCGATGCCGTCATCGGCAATTTGTTGGGCGATGTCACGTTCCGCATGGTTCACCAGATTGCGGAAGATCTCGGAGGATTGCACGATCCGTTGGCGATAGTTGTCTTGCAGTTCAGGTCCATAAGAATAACAGTGGATGGCGAATCGGTGTCGGTCATGGGTCTCCAGGATTCCGACCAACAGATGGGCTGTAGCGTGATTGTGAAAATCAGCGGACAAATACCCGATGCGCAATCGATCCCTTGGGGGATGGCTCCAGGGATCCACCAGAGGAGGGGTGGTCAGAATGGGGCCGAGTTGGTTTGTGCCATACATCGCGCCTGCCTGACGCAACAACACGCCATCGTCGAAGGGCAGGGAGAGCAGGGAAAAGGGTGAAAAGCTCATGCCTTGTTCCAGGGCCGTGCGAATGGTCAGGGCGTCATTGGGTATGTGGTGCCATTGGCAGAGTGTTTTGGCGCAGTTGCAGGCTTCGGCCAGGGCACCAGCGTGATCGGGTTGAATCTCCAGTGCCCGTCGGTGAGCGGATTGGGCCTCCACGAATCGTTTTTGTTCGGTCAGGAGAATGCCAAGATTATAGTGGGTATCGGCACAATCCGGGTGGATGCGCAGTGCTCGTTGAAACGCGGTTTCGGCTGCGGTGAAACGTTTTTGTTCGGTCAGGAGATTGCCCAGATTATTGAGGGCCTTGGCATGTCCAGGATGGAGATGCAAGGCTTGACGGTAGGCGGTTTCGGCAGCGGCGAAACGGCGTGATTGTTTCAAGAGGGCACCCAGATTGTTGTGGAGTTCAACATGATCCGGATCCAGGGTGAGTGCCTGACGAAAAATCTGTTCAGCGGCTTCGTATTGATGTTGATGGGTCAGACAAACGCCCAGATTGTTGCCGGCTTTGGCATAATGGGGTTGGAGGCGCAAGGCTTCCCGGTAGGCCAGCTCGGCCTCTGAGTAACGATGCTGTTCGGCCAGGAGCATGCCCAGATTGTTATGGACCTGGGCATCGTTGGGCTGGAGGCGCAAGGCCTGTCGATAAGCTGCCTCGGCCTCTGTCAAACGGTGTTGTTCCTTGAAAAAATTGCCCAGATTATACCAGGTGTCAACGCCATTCGGATCAATGCGCAGGGCTTCCTGGTAGGCGGATTCGGCTTGGATGGGGTCATGGGCGATTCTGGCCAGGGAGGCGCGCAGATTCCAGGCTTCTGGTGCATGGGCATGGGTGATCAGATAGGCGTCCAGCAGGAGTTGAGCCTGTTCGTAGCGTCCGGCAAAGTAACATTGGACGGCCATGGCATAGCCGTCGTGGGATGGGGGGGCTGTGTCAGCAGTCATGATTCAGGATCAGGGCATCTGTTTCGGATCATGATTCAGGAGCAGGGCATCTGTTTCGGCAGTCAACAATGTCCGATAGCTTGTATTTATGTAACGTTTTCCTGCCACGAACGAAATGACGAGAATCGTGATCAACAGCAGGGTGTACATCACATTCCACAGGGCCTCACTGCCGCCGAAGAGATGCATGGCTGTTTGGGGCAGGGTGGTGAAGGTGGTCAATCCTTTGGTCAGCATGGCGTCGTCGATGGTATCCCGGAAAAAGGTGTAGGGGAGATAGCCGACATAGAAACCGGGCAGTGCAGCCAGGGCTGTGCCATACCCCAGTCCCAGACGGGCATAGGTTCGCACTTCACAACCGATCATGAAGACGGCCCCGATGGCCAGGAGGGGTCCGCCCAAAAAGTGACCCAGATAGAGTCCATATTCCCCGGAGGCATTGGGAATGGGGCCAATGCCGCGCCACCAGGCATAGAGGATATACAGGTTGAAGACCACGATGGAAGTCATGAGTCCCTGGAGGGGCAGCAGAGCGCGGAACATGGTATAACTGACCATGGGGACACCGTTGTCACGGAAACGTTTGCCCCCAAACAGGGAGGCATGGGGTGCCATGATGGCGCATTCTGTGCCATATCCGCATTTGGCGATGCCAAAACCCAACAACAGACCACACAAGAGCAGCCAAAGCAGGTGGGACCAGCCGATGTCACTGAGTCCGCTGGCAATGTCGTTGGTGAACAAGCCGTAATAGACGGGTATACCGAAGATCAGGAGCAGCAGCACGGTCAGGAGGATGTGAATGGGATTTTTCCAGGGTCGATATTCCGGGTGGAAACCTGGAAACGGTTGATCCGGGTTGTTGACGCATTGATGAGCGGATTCCAGGTTGTCCTGGTGCCGATAATACCCTCCCAGATTCATTTTCATGATCAACAGAAAGGCGAGAAAGGCAAAAGGAATGCCAGTCAACAGGACGGTCCAGGAGGCCAGACTCATGGCGGCGATTCCGCCGATGAAATGATGGGTGGTGCAACCGGCAGAGAGTCGGGTGCCAAAGGAAAACAGGGCACCACCGATGAAGGCCATGACCAGCATGGAGGGTTGGAAACGGACCCAGGCGCGTGATTCTTGTTCGACCATTGCGACCAGTCTGGCACCGAGCAGTGCCCCGACGATCAGCCAGTGGACGCCGGGTTCATAAGCCTGTCCCACCCCATCCCAGTTGAAAAACAGGGCTTCCGGGACTGCGAACATTTGGGCCAGTCCTGTGGTGACAACAATAAACATGTCGTAACGGGCATAAAAGAGGATTTCAGCGATTCCTACCAACAGGCCGCCCAACCAGAAAGGCCATTGGCGTATCAGGAGTCGTTTCCATACAGACATATTATTCACTTTGATTGGCCTCCTGACTTGAAGCAGCATTTAATGATTGGGGGGTCCAGGGGGAATCATTCCCCCTGGTGGGGTTTGGGGCGAAGCCCCAACCAATAATCTTCACATTCACACAATGTTTGCACATGAACGGTTCATCTAAAACCCCTCGACTTCCCGATCCGGGTTGCGACTCCAGGCGTGCATGGATCCATCATAAAGACGTGTCTGGTGATTGCCCAGAATTTCATGCCAGATGAACCAGGCCAGACTCCCTTGCAGACCGACATTACAGTAAAAGGCGGTGGGTTCTGTGGTGGATACCTGATGTTTGTTGGCAATGGCCTTGATTTCCTGAGGATGCAAGAAAATGGCCGGGCCTTTGGTGGTGCGCATGAGCGATGCGACGGGCAGATGGCGTGCGGTGGGAATGTGACCTTCGCCGTTGGAGGAGACCCATTTGTCCACCCGTGCCAAGCCTTCGAAGTAGTCCCGTCCACGGACATCGACAATCTGCCAACTGCCATTTTTGACAAATTGTTCCATTTCAGCAGTTGTGGCCAGAAGGGCCGTATTGTCTGGTTTGACTGTGAAGTTGCCTGGTTTGGGTTGGGGATTGTTGAACCGGATGCGACGATTTTTGGCGATCCAACCAGAGGTTCCGCCGTTGAGCAGGGCCAGATTGGTGTGGCCATAGTAGCGCATGGTCCAGAAAAGCCGGGTGGCCATGGCCATTTGGGGGTCGCTCATGCCACGACCGACGATGACCACGGCGGAATCGTTGTTGACTCCGGCGCGTCGCATCAAGGCCTGGAAGGCCTGGGGATCCGGGACCATTTGTTGGAGGGTGTCGCCTTCCATGCGTCGTTCGACCATGATTTCACTCCAGGGGATGAGTACTGCACCTGGAATGTGTCCGAAAACCGGGGCGTCCCAGCGTACAGCAGTCACTCCGCAGGGGTTGAACACTTTGCCGGATTGGGTGCGACGGCGACCAAGAAAGGATTCTGGGTCATCGCGCACATCCAGGATCACCACTTCGTTCAAGTGTTCATAAAGCCACATGGGTTCGATCAGGGGTTTGGGAAAGGTCAATGCCCAAGCCTGGCCTGGACAGATGAACCAAAGCAGTAGCAGCGCAACCAGCAGACCAGGTTGCCACCAGCGTGATGGGTATGGAATATTCAGGTGGATTTTTGTGTTTTTCATTATGTCAAAACCATTTATTTTTTTTATGCAGAGAAATAATGATGCCAAGCTTGATACCATTCCTGGGGAGGCGGTGAACCGCCTCCCCAGACCCGGTTGGCAAGGGGCGAGTTTACAGTTTGAACATGAAAAAGGCTACGGTCAGATAGTTGATGGAACCGAACATGTCAATAAAGGCCAGGGCCAAGGGACCGGCGGCAACAGCGGGATCCGCGCCGAGTCTTTTGAAGAAAAACGGCAAAGACATGGCGATGGCTGCTGAACATGTGATGCTTAATGTCATTGCGATGCCTAGTGTCATGGAAAGCAAATGGTTCTGGAAAAAGGCATAGGAGGCCACAGCCAGACAGAGGCCATAAAAGCCTCCCTGAATCAAATTGACGCCCAATTCTTTGAACAACAGTTTGAAGAAATGGGCATCATGGATGGTGCCAAGAGCCAACCCCCGGACCACCACGGCTCCGGTTTGACTGCCTGCGTTACCGGACATTCCGATCACGATGGGGAAGAAAAAGGCCAGCTGTACGACAGCGGACAGGGTGTGTTCGAAACCATCCAGAATGGCGGAGACGATCAGATAGGCGATAAAGGCGGTGATCAACCAGGGAACGCGGGTGCTGAAAATTTGGAAGGGCGATTGAGTCAAAACATTGGTGTTTTTGGAGCCGATACCAGCCATTTTCATGATGGATTCGGTATTTTCTTCCTGGATGATGTCAATCAAATTGTCAATGGTGATTTGTCCGACCAACATGCCGAATTCATCCACCACCGGCATGGCCAGCAGACGGTAGCGGGAAATCAGCTTGGCCACCACTCCCTGTTGGGTATCGACATGGACTTTGATGAGCCTGGTATTGGTGAATTCCTTCAGAGTGTTTTCAGGATTGGCCAGAATCAATCGCCTCAACGAACACACCCCGGTCAGGCGTTGCATCTCATCCACGACATAGAGATAAAAGATTGAATTGTGTGAGGACATTTCCTGTACGACCTGGATGGCCTCAGAAGCGGTCATGTTTTCCGGCAAGGCGAGAATATTGGTCTCCATGAGCCTGCCGGCGGTATCTTCTTTATAGGAAATCGCTTCCACGGCCTCTATTGGGTGGCTGGTCTGCTCCAAGGCGTTCGAAAGACGTTTGGCCGTGGTATCGTCCATGGAGTTGATGATACTCAGACGGATATTAGGGGGTAAATGATTCAGGATGGCGACCGCCTGTTCGATGGGGGGCTGGGTGAGAACAAACTGTTTATGGTTGTCATCCAGTGTTTCAAGAACCGTTGCGGCGTGAGAGATTGGAGAAATAAGTGTAAAGACTTCCTGTGCTTTGCGCTCCGGGAAGGCGTTCAAGACCGTGGCAATGTCAGCAGGCTTGAGTTTGCTCAAGAGTTGAGTCAAATGGACCGAGGCCCCACGTCGATGCAAACGCACAATGGCCTCGGAGATATTATTTGTTTTAGGTGTAGCCGTTGTGGCGGTCTTGTTTTCTTCCAAATCCATCATGACCATGGCACTGTTCCTGATTATAAAATGTTTATGTATGCCAAATGGATCTCAAAATCCATAGACCAGAGAGGCGATCACCAAATAATTGATGACCCCAAGCACATCCACAGTGGTCAACACATAGGGGCCGCCACCGATGGCGGGGTCATGCCCCAGTTTTTGCAACAGCAGTGGCAAACTGGAGGCAATGATGCCTGCGTAAGTGATATTGGAGAGAATGCTGATTCCCACGACAAAAGCCAGTGTTGAGCTTTTGAAGACCACCAAGGCGTACCCGGAGAGGCAGAGGCCATAAAAAAGGCCAATGAGCATCCCGGTTTTGGTTTCCTTGAAAAGCAATGCAACATAGTCGCTGACTTTGATCACCCCGGTGGCCAATCCACGTACAGCGACCACGGCGGTTTGGCTGCCCACATTGCCGGCCATGCCAAAAATCATCGGCATAAAAAAACTCAACTGAATCACCTTGGACATGGTGCCTTCAAAGGCCCCCAGTATCCAGGCTGCGAACAATCCACCCAGAAAAGGGGCGGCCAGCCAAGGGAGGCGGTTTCTTGCCACGCTGGTTACAGGCTCGGACATGATGCTCAAGGTGTGATCTGAATCAGCACCAACCGATTTCATCATGGCCTGGGTGTCGGCATCCTGGATTACGTGGATCAGGTCATCCACAGTGATGATACCGCGCAACATCCCTTGATCATTCACGACCGGGATGGCCATCAGGTTATGCTCGGTGACCAGTTTGGCGGCATCCTCCTGGGGGGTGTCTACATTGACGGTGTGGACCCTCTCGTCCATGATATCCTTGACCTGTCTGTCGCCGGGAGAGAGCAGCAATTTGCGCAGGGAACTGACACCGGTCAGGCGTTGATGTTCGTCCAAGACATAGACATAGAAGACAAATTCGTGAAAAGGCAATCCGCGCAAAGCCTCCAAAGATTCCCTGGCCGTGGCGGTTTCCTGGATGGCGAAAAACTCCGATGTCATGAGTTTTCCGGCTGTATCTGGCAGGTATTGCAGGAGATTTTGTACTTCCTGCTGGGTTTTGTGGCCCAAGGCGTTCATCAGGTGAGATCCCACTTCGGGATTCAGCTTGCTGATGATATGGCTGCGGGTATCGGGGGGGAGGTTTTCCAGTATGGGAACCGCCCGATCCAAGGTGCAGATGGAGATGATGTGGATCTGACAATCCTCGCGCAAATCCTTGAGGGTCTCGCCGGCCTGCTTGAGGTTGGTGATCAGATTGAAAATGTCTGTGGCTTCATCGAGGTCGTCGGTGGTATTGATGACCATGGCGATGTCGCCGGGCAACAGTTTGCTGATGATTCTGGAAAGTTGTGCGTTGGCACCTTTGCGGTATAATCGGCGAATGGTCTCCACATACATGGGAGAGTGGTTTGTTTCTATGGTGTTTTGAGATTCGTCAACCATAATCATGCTCATATCACATCATCCCTTGCTGTTCAGGCGGCACCGCGTTTGTTGACTGAATATTTGATGGTATTTATTAGAGTTTATGCTAAAAAAATAAAAATTAATTTTTTTGATATAAAGTTAAATAAAAAAATATAAGAAATAAATCCCCTGGATCTCTTCTTTTTTTAAGAATTATATAATATAAAAAAAAGGGGAGGGGGCGTTGGGGGGGGGCGGTTCTCCGCCCACCAGGGTCTTTTATTAGTTACGAAGCCTTACAATTTAATCTTTTTCTGCCCTGTGCGTCAAGAAGGCAAGAGCATGGCTGGCAATAAAATTGTGTCGTGTTCTGATTTTTTGCTTGCGGGTATGGGATGGAATCTGACCTTGAAAAACCTAGCATGGTTCTGATAATATCCAGCCATCTGGTTGTCAATTGGCTGGACTGGCATCCATTCTGCATTTTTGCCTTGGGATGGTAGCCCGAATAAACATCAGGCGAGGGGAATGAAATGGTAAATAGTGACATTGATAATATGGATCCATACAAGGTTATTTTATTGGCTACCGACGGCTCAGAATTTTCCGCCGGAGTCGAACGAGTGGGCATGGAGATGGCGTTACAGCATCAATCGCAGCTTTATGTTTTGCGTTTGTTGTTGGCTGAAGCCGGGACGGATGCGGCCATTGTCGAAGAGCAGGATGCGGCCTTGAATCTGGATCGGGTGACAGAGCAATGCGCGCAACGGGGTATTGAATGTATTCCTCTGATCAAGCACGCTGAGGAACCAAGTCAGGGCATACTTTCCGCAGCCAAAGAGGTTGGGGCGCAACTGGTCATTTTGGGTCGTCGTGGTCGTCGTGGTTTGGCCAAATTCATGGTTGGCGACGCCACCACCCGGATTATCGACAAAGCGGAATGTTCGGTTCTGGTGGTGCCTCGTTTGTTTTCCTACTGGACCAATGGGGTGGTGTTGGCCATGGACCCTGATCAAACCGATGGAGATCATGCGGCGCATGGTGCTTTTCGTTTGGCCCAGGCTGCCAATTTGCCTCTGACCATCCTGATGGTCACCGAAGAACGGGAAGAGGAACGCCGGGAGGTTTATCAAACGGTCAATCGTCTGGTGGCCATGGCCAAGCTGCAAAACATCACCACCGAAGGACTGGTACAATCCGGCGATGTCGATGATGTCATTCTGGAAGTGGCCAGACAGCGTTCCGGCGACATCATTGTCTGTGAACCTCGTGATCGTTCGGTCATTGACCGCCTGTTCAACAACAACAAGCTGGTCCATTTGATCGGCAAGGCCCACTGTCCGGTATTGGTGATGCAAGGTGCGCATGCTGCTGCATGAGGCCCTTGGTCCAATCATCAAAAGAAAAGGGTGGAGGGGTCTGGGG
>JAMOBH010000228.1:0-9280 GCA_039908085.1 Magnetococcus sp. YQC-5 | reverse complement strand
ACGATTCTCGATACCCACCATTAAGACTCCCATGTGATGATCCCCTTTCCGCCTTCTACTCTAATTGATCAGGAGGTCAGTGTCTCACATATCATTGGCACACAGGGTTCGCGGCCCAGACTACATTGATTGTCGGTGCCATGTTCGCCGTTATGAAATCGAATCACCCGCCTGCCCCGGTCTAACCCAGGAACACAACCTTGACACCAACCGAGAACGAACGACGAGACGGAATCTGTAGTTCCCCAGCCAAAACCCGTGCGGTCAATGTTTTGCCTGTTCCTGGCGGACCAATCAAAAGAACTTTATGTCGCGCCATCAGGCCATACGCTTGAATCTTGTCCCGTTGCCGCTGTTCCAACAGAATCTGCTCCAAACGTTGTGCAGAACCTGTGGCATGACCACATCTCGCAAGCGATCCTTGCTGAAAGTGGCACTCAACAAACCGGAAAGTTCCCCTTTGGGCCGCACAATCGGTATCGGATGGCCCGCAACCGCAATGGCCGACCTTTTTTCCTTTACATGATCAATCAAATCCATCAACTCTTTCGCCATGGTCTTGTGACCCTGACGCGCTTCATGCGCTGCAATCTGCATGGCTACAGAAAGAAAACGGACATCGTCCTTTTCTCCATAACTTTTCAAAAGCGCGACGATTTGATCTGCGGTAGCCATGATTTCAAGAATACCAAAATGAAAAATTGAAGTCTACAAAAAGAACTGTATTGCGATAAATTTGCAGTATTTCATTACTTCATCCTTAATGCATGTTCAATGCCGTTCCTTAAGATACTGAGAAACTCATGACCGAAAAATTCATCACCATTCGCGGAGCCAGAGAACACAATCTGAAAAATGTGGATCTCTCGTTGCCTCGCGATCAACTGACTGTCATCACCGGGGTCTCTGGCTCAGGAAAATCCTCCCTGGCCTTTGATACCCTCTCCGCCGAGGGACAACGCCGATATGTCGAATCCCTCTCCGCCTATGCCAGACAATTCCTGAGTCTGCAAAGCAAACCCGACGTGGACGCCATCGAAGGTCTCTCTCCGTCCATCTCGATTGAACAAAAAAGCACCAGCAAAAATCCCCGCTCCACAGTGGGAACCGTCACCGAAATTCATGACTATCTGCGTCTGCTCTTCGCGCGCATCGGCCACCCCCACTGCCATGGCTGCGGTCACCCCATCCAGAGTCAAAGCATCAGCCAGATGGTGGATACCCTCATGGCCTTGCCAACCCAGACCCGTCTGCTGCTGCTGGCCCCCGTTGTCCGCGACCGCAAGGGGGAATACAAAAAAGAACTGGCCACTCTGGCCCGCCAGGGTTTCACCCGCGTGATCATCGACGGCGAAACCTGCGAACTCGATGACCTGCCCCACTTGAACAAACAAGTCAAACACACCATCGAAGCCCTGGTGGATCGGATCATCATCAAACCAGGACTCGAAACCCGTCTCGCCGACTCCCTGGCCACCGCCCTGGGACTCGCAGACATGCTGGGCCTGAAACCCACAGCTGGCGGTGTGGCCAAAGTGACGCTCCTGAGCGATCCCCCAGAGGATCTGATCTTCTGTGAACGTCACGCCTGTCCCACCTGCGGCATTTCCTATCCCGAAATCGAACCGCGCATGTTCTCCTTCAACAACCCTCACGGGGCCTGTCCAGGCTGCGACGGTTTGGGCAACAAGGAATTCTTCGATCCCTCTCTGGTCATCCCCAACCCGGATCTCTCCCTGGATCAAGGTGCGGTGGATCCCTGGGCCAAACCCACCGCCCATATGGCACGGGAATCCTTGGTCTCTTTAAGCCAACATTACGGGTTTGACCTCCAGTGCCCCTGGAAGGCCTTGCCAACCAGCATTCAAGAGGTGCTGCTCAACGGATCCGGCACCGAAAAAATCCGTCTGAGCTTTCGAGGTCCACGAGGATCATTCACCACTTCCCGCCCCTGGGAAGGCATCCTGAAAAATCTGGAACGGCGGTATCTCGAAACCGAATCCGACGACATCCGCGAAGAGTTGCAAAAATATCGTACTGCCTCTCCCTGTCCCTCCTGCCATGGGCAGCGTCTGCGCAAGGAGGCTTTGCACATCCTGATTGGTGGACGCAACATTGCCTGGATTTCCTCGCTCCCTCTGGATCTGACCACGGAATTTCTGGCCTCCCTCCCCCTCACCCCCAAAGAACAAACCATCGCCTCACGCATACTCAAGGAAATCCTGGAACGTCTGGAATTCCTGCGCGCCGTGGGTTTGAACTACCTCTCCCTGGATCGGACCGCTGCCACCCTCTCTGGCGGTGAAGGGCAGCGCATCCGTCTGGCCAATCAAATCGGTTCCGGTCTCACCGGGGTATTGTACATCCTGGACGAACCCAGCATCGGATTGCATCAGCGTGACAACCAACGACTCCTGGCCTCCCTGCTCAGGCTGCGGGATCTGGGCAATACCGTCGTCATGGTGGAACACGATGAAGAAGCCATCCGGGCCGCCGATTTTGTGGTCGATATGGGGCCTGGTGCCGGAGAACAGGGCGGCCATGTCGTGGCCGTGGGCACCCCGGCAGAAATCATCTCCAATCCAGCCTCTCTCACCGGTCGTTATCTGAATGGAACCTTGAGCATTCCCATTCCCACAGCCAGAAGACAACCCAACCCGCAACGTCGCATCGAATTGCATGGTGTCACCACCAATAATCTGAAAAACATCACCACATCCATTCCTTTGGGACTTTTCACCTGTGTCACCGGAGTCTCAGGTTCTGGCAAGTCCAGTCTCATCCTGGATACCCTCTATCCCGTGTTGACCCAAAAACTCGATCCGACCCAACTGCCAGGGGTGGGATTGGCCAGCATCACCGGCCTGGAATGGCTCGACAAGGTGATCCACATTGACCAGTCCCCCATTGGTCGCACCCCACGTTCCAACCCTGCCACCTATACGGGTCTCTTCACACCCTTGCGGGAACTCATGGCCAGCGTCCCCGAAGCACGCAGTCGGGGTTATCTGGCTGGACGGTTCAGTTTCAATGTCAAAGGGGGTCGGTGTCAGGCCTGTGCTGGCGATGGACTCATCAAAATCGAAATGCATTTCCTGCCTGACATTTTTGTTCAGTGCGACGTGTGTCGAGGCTCCCGTTACAACCGCGAAACTTTGGAAATCCGTTACCAGGGCATGACCATCGCCCAAATCCTGGACTTGACCGTGGATGAAGCCGCTGGTTTGTTTCAGGCCATTCCCACCTTGTCCAGCAAACTCCAAACCCTTAAATCCGTAGGACTGGGGTATATCCGTCTCGGTCAATCCGCCACCACCTTGTCCGGCGGCGAAGCTCAACGGGTTAAAATCGCCAAAGAACTGGCTAAACGTGCAACAGGAAAAACGCTTTATATCCTCGACGAACCTACCACCGGACTCCATTTTGACGACATCCGCAAATTGTTGGATGTGTTGCAACAACTGGTCGAGGCAGGCAATACGGTCGTGGTGATCGAACACAACCTCGATGTGATCAAAACCGCTGACTGGATCATCGATCTGGGACCAGAAGGAGGTAATCAGGGCGGATGCGTGCTGATGGAAGGATCCCCTGAACAGTGCGCCAATCATGCAACATCCTGGACCGGACGATTTCTTGAACCCATTCTGAATACGAGGAAAAACCTTGGGGGGCGGTGAACCGCCCCCCAAACCCTCCACCCTTTTTTTTTAATATTTTTATATTTTATATTTTATATTTTTTTTATTATTAAAAAAAAAGAGGGAGTCTGGGGGATTCATCCCCCAGGGTTTCGACTTTTCACCCGCATAATATTTTGATCTCGGATCATGGCATGCGAGCCCCAATGATTGCCCATGACGATGTGCTGCAAATCAGGCAGTGCCACCAAATCGGCGAAATCCATCACCACTTCGCCAATCTGGTTCAACAGATAGTCCTGAACCGGGTCCAATTCATTGCGGTCGTTAGCGAGATCCAACTCTTTCGGGTCATCACCTTCGCGCAGAATCATGAATTTTGCGCGTGTGGTACTGATTTCCTGTGTTACCATGATATCATAAAAGATTTTGCGTACTGAATCGATGCCACATTTGATCAACTCCAGACCGGGAAAAGAGATGCCACGTTCTGCGAGCCATTGCACAGGCACGCCATTTTTGCATTGACGCAGTTTTTCCAGACACCCTGATTTAACAAGTTTGTCCTCGCTCACACCAAGTTTCGCCAGATCCTCCTGCAACAAACGGGACTCGCTGGCCGGCAAACGTATGGTCATTGGCTTCAACAACACGATGCCCAATGCACTGAGTTTCTGTTCAACGATTCGAATGCCACGTTTGACCAGTCTGTTTGGGGCGATACCGCCCTCTCTGCGAATTTCAGACAGATCGAACTGATACTCCTTGACAATGTGCAGCAATTTGGATCGCTCCAGATCTTCGCGGGTCAACCATTCACGCCAGACATCCAGTTCGATGAATTCCTCCTCGTGAATGATCTGGTCTTTAAGCAGAGTGATGCCAGCTGTTGCCAGGGCCTTAGGCGAGCAATCGAAATTCAACCCCTTGTCTTGTTTCATCTGTTCAACGATCTTCAGCAAAACACCTCCGCGCCTGCGGATGCGTTCCACATCCATTCCGACATTCTGCAAGGTGGAAAGGAATCCCAATTTCTCAATGTCGTAATAGGTCAATAACGGCAGAGGTTCCACTTTTCTGGGCGGCATCTGGATAAAAACGCGATGCTCCTTTTCCCTGGGCAGGGCCACCCGTCGCCCCAGTGGCAACAGATTGCCATGCTGACGAAAATAATTTTTGTGCCAAGCAGCATACTGTTTTGGATGAAAATGACCCAACCGGGCATCAGCGTTCATGATGATCATCACCTTGAACGCATCCAATTCCCGCTTGTAGGCGCGACTTTCCTCCAGTGCGGAAACCATGTCAACCAGTGCCACAGCCTGGATCACCTCCAGATCGTCTTGATTCAGTTTTGAAACAACATCAACGATATCAAGCTGTAGAAATTGACGGAAATAGTCCGAAAACCGGGTCAACCCCCCATATCCCTTGCCATCGACAGCCCCATACCATTCGTGATGCAACAGGGCCGACAACATCAACAAATCCGGCTGGACCCCAGGACGATGGAACATCAGGCCTCCGAACAAGGTATGATACTGGATCTCTTTCCACTTTTCATTATTCAGACGCCCCGGCCAATTCAGGGTTTCCAACTTGACCTTGATCTTTCCGACATCATGGCTGAAAGCGGCTACGGCAGCCGTGACAATTCTGGAGTCTGACCAGCCCAATTCGCGTCCCAGGGCCATCATGTGGAAACTGGCAATGATGCTGTGACGTGCCGAACCGCTGTGATGATTGGTCAAGGCCACCAGCTTTTCCGTTGGATCCGAACTGAAAAGGTCTTGAATCTCATTCAGATTATTCCGTACCAGACTTTCCAGGGTTTTCTGGTCATAGCGGTATTGAAAAGTGATGGCAATCTCTTCAAACGCAGTTGTAACATCTTTTATAATCTGTCCAATCACATGAAACATATTTTCCATGTATTGCACGGACGGCATCAAAGATTTTTCCCGGATGCACTCGGCAAACACGGTTTCAATTCCGCGACGTTCCAACTGACCGACCAGTTTTGCGGTAATTGGACGATATTTTGGGACCAGAATAGCCGCAGAACCAGGCAGCCTGACATCCCGTGTCAGACGCATTTCCTGTAACAGAACAGGATCTGAAAGATAATATTCACCCACCTGCAATCCGCCTGTCGTGGTCTTTTCTTGAACCATGGACTCTGATTCCTTCGGAATAAACAATCAAAAGCAAAACCCTGTCGTGACGGATCCACCAATACCCATCTTTCTTTATTGAATAAAAAAGGGATTACAAACCATGCATGAAATTACTGTATACCCAATTGAGCGAAAAAAGGCTTATATTTTACATCAACGTGACCGACATGATGAAAAAACCAATCAAGCATAAAATATTTTAAATCAACAACATATAATATGTCGCGCCTTTCAAGCAAGGTGGAACTATAAAATTTATATTTTTTCAAAAATTCATCATGCTCTTTTTTATGATCGACACTCTCGTGATACTTATATTTACACATTAAGGACTCTTCTGCCGCAAAATGTTTCGAAGCATACTCGGCAAGATGGATCAAAAAATTTTCTATTCGAATCCAATCTTCTTTTGATGGACGTTGTTTGGTTAATCGCTCAACCAATTCATGAAATTCCACCAGGAGACCAAGAAATTTCTTATGATCTTTATTAAATGCAGACACACCGACATCTTTCAGTTTTCCTTGCATCTGCGATATGAACGCCTTAACTTTATTGTCTGACTCTGGCATAACAGTCTCCCCTCGAATCAATGCAACCAAAACCCAACACAAATCACAACCAAAAAACAAGAACACACGATCCGGTTAATCCGTTTCGCTCCAAAAACTTTCCAGCCATGAAACATAGACGTTTTTATGTGAATTTGTCAACATGGAATTAAAAATCTTGATCCTCAAAAAAAGTGTCCATCATGCCCACATACAGTATGGATGGGCTTCCATTCAAGCCAAAAGGGTTGTAGAATCAACAGCATCAAAAAATGGTCCATTCCGGGATTGTTTCCATCCACCCTTGTCTCAACCGCCCAAAACCCTGCCCTTTTTGTCTGATCAAGCGAGGCAACCATGTTGGTATTCTATCGTTTATCGTTGCACATAGCTTGCTGCTGCTCCTTTTTATTTGTTTTTCCATTGTTGGCCGGTTGCGGAGTTGCCGATGCCCCGCAGGAAAAAAAATTCGCCTCCATTCTTCCTCTGCCGGGCAAACAGGAAGTGGCATCCCAAGCTCCCAGCCCATTCCAGGCTCCCACCCCACCCGTTGCGGGTCTGGATGGCCGAATGACCGACGCCCTGTCAGAACCAGAAAAGCCTGCCCGTCAGACAAACCTTCCAGCCAAAAACGACCTGGCCGCCCCCTCCCCTTTGGCCGCACCCGCCGCCCCTTTGGCAGCACCCGCCCCTTTTACAGGTGCCAAAGGCGAAAACGCCATCCAGACCAGAGAAAATGAGCTGCCTGTTCCACCCGCCCCCTCAAAAGACGCCCCCATGCCTGAAACAATCCAAGCCTACGCCCCGCCCAATGCCCCCTTGCATCTTGAACAATTCAAAAAAAAGGCCGAATGGGCGCAAAACGGGATGGTACGTACTCTGCGTGAAGAGTCTCTCCACCAGGAATTCAGGGATCAAGGCCGCAACGATGAAAAAACCGAAGGGGATGCAAAACGCCCGCATCGACATCATGACCTCCTTGGAGCCACCGCAGCCACTGCCGAATCCGCCCTGGCCAAAGAAGAACCTCGCAGGCGTGAACAGGAATCGAAACAGTTGGCCAGGGATCTTGCAGCCCCCCTTCCCAAGCCATCATCTTTCCCAAACAAAACAAGAAACATCATCGTTCCAGGATTGGATGCGGCACCACCTGCGCCCCCTGTTCTTGCCAAGCCTGCTGAAGCATCATCTGCGCCCCCTGTTCTTGCCAAGCCTGCTGAAACAACGCTTTTGCAGGCTGACAAAAGCCATTCCAACTCACGAGAAACCCTTCAGGGAATCCCCTTTCAGGAACCCAATGGCCATTGGGCCAATACGCATGTCCCTGGAGATCCAACCATGCGTTTCCTGGAAGCGCAGCTGCGTCAACAGAGCCAATTGCTCGTGAGATGGGGATATCCTGATCCCACTTTGCCGGAATCCATGCCCCATCCTGTCATCCAGCCTTCTGATCTCCCATGGAACTCTGCGCTGGGCTTTACGCTCCACGCCGACCGCCAAGGCATTGAAGAACCTTCCAGAGTGCGAGTTCAATTAAGTATCCAGGCCAGTCACCGCCAGGGAGGCCATCGCCCTTCCATGAAACTGGCCTTGATTCTGGATCTGCGCCAACACCGCACGCTGCCTGACACCACCCTGCCCCGTTCCCTGGTCATGGCTTTGAGCAAAGCCAAACAATCTGGTGATCGTTTTCTCATTCTGGCCCTGGGGGCGAAGGGCAGCCTGCGCATCGAAAACGAAAAGGTGCGTCATGGTCCGATCCATGAGTTTATTACACGTTTTTTACAACAAAATCAAGATAATATGGCCATGGATGGCCCTGAACTGAACCTTGCGCAAGCCATTGCCCTGGCTCAGGAAGAGACCCGTTTGTCCGACGAACCCACGGCCACCCTGGGCAGCAGTCTGATTCTCCTGGCCAGTTCGGCACTTCCTCCAGGAGAGGTCAAACCCTTGGAGTTGGCTGTGCATCAAAGTGCCATTCAAGGCTCGCCAGTCAGTTTCATCTCCCTGGGACCGCCTTCTGACCCCATGGCCGTGGAACGCATCGTGGCTGCCGGACTGGGCAATCGCCGACTGCTCACCCATGCCGATCAGGCCCAAGCCTTGATTGAACGTGAACTCCTGGCTGCCAGTCAATTGGTAGCCAGGGCCATTCGGGTGGTCTTTCGACTGGCTCCTGGGGTCAAGCTGGTGGACATTCCCGGTTCTTATCCTTTGGCAACCCAGGAAGCGGCCAGGGTCCGCCAAACCGAGCAGGCACTGGATCAACAGCTTGCCAAACGCCTGGGCCTGGAAGCTGATCGCGCCGAGGACGATGAGGGGCTGCGTATTGTCATTCCCTCTTTTCATGCCGGAAACGGACACGTCATCCTGCTGGATCTGGTGGCACCAGGAGCAGGTCCGGTAGTGGATCTGACGGTACGTTACAAAGATCTGGTGTTCATGAAAAACACGATCTTCCGTCAAACCCTGCAACTGACCGCGCATCGTGAATCTCCAGGCCCTCTGGAACAAAACGTGATCAAAAACGAATTGGCTCTCCGTTTTGCCCTGATGCTCCAACAGGCTGGACAAAAAATCGCCGCCAACCAATTGAGTGAGGCACAAAGCATCCTGACAGGCTTCCAGACTGAATTCGCCGCCTATCGCCTCCTGCTGCCTGGATGGGAACAGGATCCGATCCTCCAAAAAGATGAGGCGTTTCTTACCCGCTATCTGTCATCCTTGCACAACCGACCTCCACACCAACCCCAAATGCGTGAACTCACCAGTGCTGCCTTGCGTGTCGCTGGTTTTCACAAACTCATTCCTGGAGTCAACCCATGATTCGACATTCCCCCCCCCCTCCCATAAAACAATCAAAAAAAAAGGGTGGAGGGGTCTGGGGAGGCCGTGAGCCGCCTCCCCA
>JAMOBH010000227.1:0-9288 GCA_039908085.1 Magnetococcus sp. YQC-5 | reverse complement strand
GTCTAAGCCTCTGAAAAGGGTATCGACCATATCCGATTCTATCCTCGCCCCCATTCTGACACATTTTCATCCTCCAGGGTGGCAAAAATTTGCCATGCTGTTTTTTTAAAAAATTATTAAAAAAAAAGAGGGGGTCTGGGGGATTCATCCCCCAGGGTTTTGCTTTTGACTTTTTGCCCATAGGGCATCATGATCCCTGGATCAATTCCAAAAGCCACGCTTCCAGTTGGTCGGTACGACTTTCCCAGGTATTGGCGAGTGCGGTAGCGCGACGCGAGGCACGGGTGCCGATTCCGTGGCCGTTCAAAGCGCGTGTCAAGGCATCTTCCCACTCTTGTGGTGTGGAAGCGATCTGGACGACATCGGAAAAACTCTTGATCGCCTCCTGAGGGGCTGCCACCACAGGCTTGCCAGTGGCCAGGTATTCATGCAGCTTGGTGGGATAGCCGTGGACGACCCAATCTTCGGGAGTGCCATCCTGGCCCAGTGCGATTTTGTAGCAAATGACATTGACATCCATGTGAGCGACATAACCCGGTATCTCTTCGCGGGATTTCAGACCAAGAAAATGGATGTTTGGATAACCTTGCAGGCGTTCCCAGGCAGCTTTGGCGACCCGGTCCCGTTCACGCAACCCATCCATGTAGACCGGACCCATGAATACCCAATGCCATTCTGGATGACGGTTGGCGACCCATGCGATCATCTCAAGATCGACTTTGGGATTGATGTTGCCCACATAGCCAATACGCGGGGATGGGATGTCAACCAATTCCTGCGGACAAGGGGCATGATCTGTTGCGGCAAAACGGGCGGCATCTGCGCCATTGGGCAACAGACGTGCGCGGGCAGGACCGGGTGCGGGCAGGTTTTGGGCCATGCCAGATGAAGAGGCGGTGATGAGGTCAGCTCTGGCAACCAGACGGGATTCCATGGCGGTTTTAGCTGGGGTCCAGTCATCCATCAATCGATAGACATCATAGACATGATAGAGTGTCCATTGCGGCTTGATCCATTGAAGATAGGGTTCGAAGATGGGATGAAACAACATGGCAATCCGGGTTTGGTCTCCAGGCGGGAGGGCGCGCAACAGACGAGCGGCTGAAAGGGCCATGACGCCCCGATCCCAGGCAGGCCATTTGGGCCAGAGCGGCAGGATACGTCCTGGACAATCCACCAACACGCCAAATTCTTTGAGTTTCATGGCACCGAACCAGTTGGCCTGTCGCCACAAGGGAGAGTGACGGTGCCACCAGTTCAAAGGCCCGTAACTGTAGATCACCGGCCATCCCCGTTGCGCCAGACGAGTCAAGAGCTGCTGCCGGCTCAACCAATGGTTGTCCCAGGGGTGGGGAGCGAATGCCAGGATGGTCGGTTTTCGCCTTGAATCGTTTAACATCTTATGACACCATCCAGTACGGGAAGAGAGTGGTTATTGACAAAGTCATTATAACGGTTGACCGCATGGATTTCACGGGATTCAATGCACAACGAGGCGGGCGACCCCTGCACATTTTGATGGTCTATCATGCGGCCTATCCACAGGTGCGCGGGGGCATTGACGCCATGATTCAGGCCTTGATCGGGTCTGTCACACCTGGGTGTCGTGTTTCCATTTTTTCTCCTGGGGATTGGTCCAACAAACGTCTGGAAGTCCAATGGAGTGGCTCTGTGGCCCGATATCAACTCCGGCTGCGCATGCCCTGGGATGCACAACGTCCGATACGGGGGTTTTTGGGCTGGTTATGGGAGTTTCCGGTCACACTTTGGAAACTGCATGGTTTGCTGCGTACCCAGAAAGTTGATATGGTTCATCTTCATACGATTCGGGATTATCATGGCTATTTCCGTCTCTTGCGTTGGCTGGGTGGTCCACCCTATATTGTCACTTTTCATGGTACGGATGCGTTGCATTTTGCCGAAGACATGCTGTTGGGCGTGGCAGGAGAGCGACAGGGAAAAGGGATATTGCGTTGGGTGGCACATGGGGCGGCTGGGATTACCGCTGTTTCGGCCCATTATGCCCGTTTGATCCAACAGTGTCACCCGAAACTGGGGCAGGTGCATGCGATTCCAAACGGGATCCCGCTTGACCTGCATGCAGACACCAGTGCTTCCATGGCAGAAATCCCGGCCCATTTGCCAACCCAATATTGGTTGCTGGTGGGATGGATCGACCCGCCCAAGGCCCCGGATGTGGCTGTGCGTGCCTGGGGTTTGCTTGCAGACTCCTTTCCTGATGTGCATTTGTTCATTGTGGGTGAGGAGTCGTTGCTGGGAAATGGGTTGCCTTATTATCCGGGCTATTTGGCATCGTTGCATGAGATGATCCGGGAGTTGGGGATTTCGGCCACGGTGCATCTGACCGGATCCTTGCCGCGCGCAACACTGTTGGCCATGGCGCGGGGGGCACAAGGACAGGTATTCCCTTCGTTGCGTGAGGGATTGCCTTATGTATTGCTGGAGGCCGGTTTGATGCGTCTGCCTGTGGTGTGCAGTGACATTCCGGCTTTTGCGGATGTGGTGACACATGAGCAGGATGGTTTGCTCACTCCCATCAAGGATGCACAGGCATTGGCTGCGGCTGTGGCGCGGGTGGCTTCGGACCCGGTGTTGGCCAGTCGGTTGGGCCAGGCCTTCCATGAGACGGTTTGTCAGCATTATTCAGCAGAACGCATGGCAGAACGCTATTTGGATCTCTATCACCGTCTGGTGATGGCATGAACCTGTTTTTGTCTGAACCGTGGGTTCGAGTGATGGCGTCTAGTGGCACCATCAGTCGCGTTGTGCCTGTGATCCTGCATGGCGATACGGTGCATGTGGGGGAATATCAGGCGTTTGGTCTGAAAAAATGGTGTTTGTTTGGTGCGTTTGACGAGTTGCCTGAGCAGAAATTGCTTGAATTGTTTGTGCAGGCGCGGCAGCAGGGCATTTTCAAGGTGGAATCGGATTTCAACATGTCCCGCTGGCAGAATCGAGCATTTCTGGCAGCGCAAACCACCATCACCCGTGATTTTGGCACTTATCTGGTGGATCTGACCCAACCTGAGGAGGGCTTATGGGAGCAAATGCACCCCAAACATCGAAACATGACGCGCCGTGCCATCCAGGACGGGGTGGTTGTGCGTTGGCAGTTGGAAATGGAAGAGTTTCTCCTTCTGATGAAGGAGACCTATGCCAGAGGCGGTCGAGAGCAGGGTTTTTCTCTTGGCTATTTGCAGGCATTGGAGCGTATCCTCGGACCTCGTTTGTTGGTGGGGGTTGCCATGCATGGAGGAACGGTCCAGGCCGCGCTTATACTCCCGTTTGATGACCAGTGTGGGTATTATCTCCATGGGGCGAGTCGGACAGATGGCAGACCAGGGGCATCGAATCTTCTGCACTGGGAGGCGATGCGGGTACTCAAGTCTGAAAGAATCAAGTTTTATGATTTAGGTGGTGCGATGGAAGAGACGGATGACCCGCGTCTGGCAGGCATCTTTCGCTTCAAAAAGCGTTTTGGGGGGGTGTTTTTGCCTTGTTACCATTGGGAGAAGATTCTTTCAACCACCAGACATTGGTTGCATGAACGTTTGCGCAAGTTCAACTTATAAATCCGTATGATGGATTGGGGAAGAGCCATTTTTATGGATCGGGTGGCATGTTCCGACTTTTTTTTTTGCTTGCGATTTGCGAAAAAAGGGATAGACTTGCCAGCGAATTGAAGGATGATCCTGTGGTGAAAATCCATGAAATTGTCTTGTGACTGTTTGAAAAATCTGCATAATCAACCAACTGAGTCTCGGACACTCCTGACGTCGTTCGACAGCTGACCAACCGGGGATTGAACAAGGATGAGCATCTACGGCGGCAATGAACTCATCATCGGCGCGGAAGCCCAAGCGGCGATGGATGGCTTGGCGCAACGCACGCGCACCATGTCTGATATGGCACAGATCCGTTTTTTTGAGAGGAGTGCAGTCAGAAGCATGACTGGAGTGGCCAATGACACTTCACGGGCCTCCATGGCCTATAAAATCACCCTTTCAGAAGCTGCCATACGTTTATATCGCTTCAAGGCGGGCATTTCGACTGCGGAGCCGGTTTCCAGGATGATTTGATCAAGGGTTGCGCAGACAGGGTCATGGAGCCAGTCAAGAAAAATGGTATAATCACTGCAAAAATAAACCTTTTGGCAATTGTGCTTGCTGAACTTCGGTCACTTGGATCTCTGCGGGTGGAGGAGTTGGCTGACGATTGGAAAATCCGTCGGGCCGTGGAGCGGGATCTGCAAGTGGCGGTGGAAATCGTCATTGACGTGTGCCAAAGGATACTCTCTTTGGAACAAAAACCTCCTGCTCCCACCAGTGCGGATGCATTGGCCCGTTGTGTGGCCATGGGGATCCTGTCGGATCAGCCTGCTTATCGCCGGATGACGGGATTTCGCCATTTTTTGGTCCATCGTTATGAACAGGTGGATTTGGAGATTCTGGTCGATAGGGTGAATCGTCGTCTGGAGGATTTTGAACGATTTTCTCAAGAAATTATGATTTATGTACGACATTGATGACAATGCCCTGATCCTGGTGTGTGCCAATCATCCAGAAGTGATGGCTCTTTGGCGGTTTGGGTCCACGTGGTCAGGATGTCCAACACCGGAATCGGATGTGGATTTGGGCGTTTTGTTTCAGCATGACCCGGATTTGGATCTTTTGTGTGATATATTGTTGGATTTTCAACACGCTTTGGGCCGGGAAGACATTGATCTGATTCCTCTGAATCGGGCAGGTGTGTTGTTGCGCTTTGAGGCTGTCAGTGGCCATCCCCTTTTTCGTCGTGATTTGGAGTTCGTGTCGGGTTTTGTTTCGCTGACGGCACGGGAATATGAAGACGAAACCGCTTTTTTGCAGCGTGCTTTGCAATCTAGGCCATCATGATTTCCGTGCGTCCCAATTGTTCCAGGTCGGCTTGATACTGTTCATCCAACCATTGACTCAATTGGACAGCCAATTCCAGATTATTGGGGCATTGTTCAATCTCGCCAAACACCCTTTGCACAACATGCAAAGAGACACTCATAAATCCTTCTTCGGCAAACAGATCGGTGATGGTCTGAAAAAAGGTCAAATCGTGGCGAAATCGTTTCATGTGCAAGCGAAAAAGCCACGGCAAACCGGCAATCTTGCGTTCGACCGCCATGGTGCTGGCTGCTGCCTTGGCTGGATGGGTATCCAGAACGGCCTTTTGCCAGACAAAGGCCAACATTGGGGCGAAATAACGCTGCAAGGTGATTTTTTTGAGTATCTGATAGGGACCGATATTCAGGGTTGCATAAAACGCCTCATTCGGACCGTTGGTGATTTGTTGCATCATCCAATCGGTCAGTTCATGGAGGGTTCGCCGCTTCCGTTGTCGCAGATTGGTCAGCCATTCGGCTTCCAGGGTCGTGGGGGTGATCATGTCACGTTTTTATATCTCGCATGACAAGATAACATATTACAGGTAACTCAAAAGAGGGGCTGAATGGCCTTGAACGTTATAATAATATTGTTTACGTTTCTTTAAGGTATATTTTTTATCTTTCAGAAAGATGTGTTGGAAATTCATGATTTGACTAAGTCTAAGATAATGATTTTTAGAGTGTATCTGGTTTGTTGCTGCTTCCAATATGCTCCAATTTTTTTCAAAAAAATCTTCATGTCTTTCATATCGAAGCCATTGTTCGAAACACCATCGTGCAGTATACGGAATTTCGACGCTGCCAAGATTATCGTTCTTCTCCTCCAACAGCCCCCATACTTGCCACAATGGCGTAGACATTGGATCCGCCTTCACCCCTTGATAGAACAACCATCGGGCAGTATACGGCTCTTCAACGCTGCCGATATTCCCGACCTTCTTCTCCAAAAGTCCCCAGGCTTGCCACGCCGGCGCATGCTTTGGATCAACCGTCACCGCCCTATTGAACAACCATCGTGCAGTATATGGCTCTTCAACGCTGCCAATCTTCCCGTCTTTTTCCTCCAACATTTCCTCCAACAGCCCCCAGGCTTGCCACGTCGGCGCATTATTGGGAGCCACCGTCACCGCCTTATTGAACAACCATCGTGCAGTATATTCCGTTTCCCGTGTACCAAGATTTTTTTCCCTGGTTTCCAGACGTGCCCAGTTCTGCCAGATGAACGGGTTATGAGGGGCTTCTTCGCTGGCAAAGCGATATAATTCACGAGCACCGGCAACGTCTCCTGTCTTGAGGTAAAAATCGGGGATAATGGTTAAATATCCAGTCTCTCGTACTCCTCTTCCCCGCAAGCGGGTCACTGATGCCCCGGCTCGGATAATGTCCTGATCCAATCCCATCTTGTCAAGCATGGGAGGGTCGTCGGTCAGGATCTCCCACAGGGTTTGGGCGATCAGGATATGACGGGTCGTGACTTCATGGCCAGAAGTCCGCAGGGAGAGTTCCCCGGTCAGGAGGTCTATCATGACCTGCAAACGGGATGGGAGTTGACCAAACAGTTCGGCCAGCAAGTCGATGGCCGGAGGAAAAGAGCGTCCTTTGGTTGTGGTGCGTGCTTCCAAACCAGCCACCACTGCCAAAATTTCCACCAAAGTATCCCCGTCCTCTGGCCATGCACGAATCTTTCCCACCATATCCCGCAAGATGTCCCGCAACGGTCTGCCATCGGTCGCCAGGAGCATGGCCACCAACAGATCTTTAGTTTTGTTGGCATCCAGACGTTGTTTGAAAACCTCATAGGTAAGATCAGGTACGCCACCACTGGCAACAACTCCCTGTGCGATACGGTCCAGTTCTGTGCCTTGTAAGCGAGGGATCTGTTCCACCTTAAGAAAACGATGTCCAGTCAATCTCCGGGCATACTTTTCATTCCACTCATGAATACGGGCGGTCATACCCAAACGGATGGGTGCTGGATGATTATTAGCATAACCCAACACCTGACCAATATCCATAACCCCTTTGGCAGCGGCATCATCCATCAGGAGGGCCACCGGACCGGTAACGCTTCGCAAAAGGTGCGAGGGGTTCGCTTTTTCATCGACCATCCAAAACAGCCGAAACCCTGCTTGCAACCAAGACCATCCGATTTGCATCAAGGCCGTGGTTTTGCCCTCGCCCGTGGCTCCCAAAAGCAATACCGCACCACTTTGTTGTCCTGAAAGCCCGGTCGTGACATTCTGCACACAGGTCCGCAAAGGGAGCTTTTCTTGTCGAATCAGCGACCAGTCAGGACGCTCCCCGTGAAAAAAATGGGTCAATTGTTCTGGGGTGGCCGAACGACCCGCCAGGAAGTCATGGGTGATTTCGCACCACCCCTCGGCATCATGGGGCTTACCCAATTGAAGACGTTTGCGTAGCCAATCCACATCGAGCAACCGCTCCCGTTTCCATTGATCACACATCAACCCGCCCCTTTGAGCCATATACTCTCCAGCCTCTTCAATGGCTTGGGGCAAGGCTTCCACATCCTCCAGAAATTCCAAGACATGTAGTTTGGTAATCGGAAAATCTTTCAGTTCCGGCATCCTGGAACGCAGAATCGAACCAAGTTTGGTGCGGCCTCCCACCTCACTGGATTGATCCGGGAAGCAAAACGCAAATACGGCGTTGTGTCCAGGACGGGCGGCTTTCGATGCGTGATGCATTCCCTTGGGTGGCCAAGGAACCAATATGCCATATTCTTGCTCATCGGCAAGATCCACAGGGTCGAAGGCCTGAATTTTTTTCATTTGCTTGTCGAGACGTTGCAAGTACATTTGTTCGCCAGACTTCCAAACGGTCTGGAGAAAACCAGGGCCTTTTGGCAACGGGTCCAGCAAGCTGACAAGTTTATAGGAATGTACGTCGTTCATAACCTAACACTCAAAGAGGTTTTAATCGATTTCTTTTATTGGATTTTAAACATTTCAACTCTTCGTAAAATATATCATGGATTTTTTGCCTCAAAGCACCGGTAAATTCGGAAGGTTTTCCCTTTGGGGCATAATAGAATATGAAAGGAATACCATTGAGTTTCAATTCATTGATAATAGGTTCAATTCCTCTTTCAATTTTTGGCAAGACCACACAAAGTACATTTTTTTTGTTTATTTCAATAATTTTTGTAAAACTGACTTCCAGAGTGGCTGGACGATCATCCTCTTTACTTGGCGCGTTGTTTTGAATCATATCGAAATAGGCACTTACCTCTGCACCATTAGCTGGCTTTTCCAATTCTTTCAAGTGATTGGAGTCATGATATGCCTCATTGGTTCCAAAAAAAGCCACGACAAAGCGAGATGCAATGTCTGCCGTTGGCTGCAACTCGTAGTTGCGACAGGTCTGCTTTCGTTCATCCTGGTCCTTTATACAAGAAAACCAATCGTTGTATATCCCCGCCATAAAGGCTCCGGTATCGAAAGGATAGAGTGAGGCCGTCTCTTGCAAAAGATCCGGGTGCAGGATCAGACAGATGGGTTTTTTGATGTTCACGTTATGGGCACGACCATCGTCCTGTCCATGGACCCGATACGCCATGCGTCCATAAAAGGCAAAGAGTCGGGGTTCGTCCATGCAAGGTGAATTATTTTTGGGTAATTCCAGTTTACCGGATTGCAAAATTCTATCCAATTGCCCCATTTCCGCCGCATGTGTAAGCGGCAGCAGTCGAGGCAGAGAATCGGAAAAACTTTGAACAAAATCAAAAAATCTACCCATTATAACTATGCTCTTCAGGTCATTATTGTGAATCCGATATTGTTGATGTTATCTCATAATGACTTTTTTTTCAAGATTTTCTTCACCATTTTTTTGCTTTCCGCTTGCCCAAGCCTGGATAGTGACCAAGGATGGTTTTGCTTGTGCCTTTTTGCCCGAAGGGCATCCAGTTGCGGAACACAACTGACAGTGAATTGATTCCCTCCGTAACCAGATCCTGTTGTTTGGGCAATCTCTCAATCCTGGCAGCCAGAGAGGACATTTTAACGAACCAACATTCAAAACCTGCAAACGATTTGAATTTTATACCACTTTAATCATCATGATAATCTTCTGTTCACCCTCAGGAGACCACCATGAAAGCATGCTTGACAGGAAAAAATTGGCGGACACGTAGAACTGAATCATGCCCTGTTTGCAATCAAAAAACGATACCTTCCGTGCTTGATGTGGTTTATACTCAATCTGGCAAAAAAAAATTGGTAACTGCCCAGGTAGGTCATCTGCAAACAAAGCCTTGACAGAGAAATCCAAATCGTGGTTCAAGGTTCCCTATGGACCAGAATTTATTAATTGCTCGGCTTCTTGAA
>JAMOBH010000547.1:0-1812 GCA_039908085.1 Magnetococcus sp. YQC-5 | reverse complement strand
TACCCGCCTCCTTCATAGGTATGGGATTGGCCGCCGCAGGGCTGGCTGGTTCTGGAATTGGTTTGGGATTCATGTTTGGCAAGGCGATTGAGGCGTTTGCCCGTCAGCCTGGGGCCGAGGCTCAACTATCCAAGTATGTCTGGATTGGTGCGGCGTTTGTGGAAGCCATTGCGTTGTATGGCTTGGTGTTGGCCTTCATTATCATGGGCAAGGGTTGATCCTTATGATCTCGAGCGCACATGCCGCGACGGAGGCGCATGCCCAATCGTCCGGGTTGCCCCAGTTCGACTCCAGCGTTTTTGGATCGCAGATCTTTTGGACGATTGTCTCCTTTCTGGTACTGATGTATCTGCTCAAGCGGTATGTCATACCGGCCATTGGGGATATTCTGGACAACCGCAGCAAAAAGATTGGCGATGATTTGCAACATGCGGAGAAGGCCCGTCAGGATGCGGACCGGCTATTGGTTGCCTATCGGGAGCAGATGGAGCGGGCGCGGCAGATGACGGCGGCCACTCTGGAGGAGGCGCGCATGGAGGCTTCTGCCATTCGGGACCAGGCTCTGGTGGAGTTGGGTGAAGAGTTGGCGAAGAAGAGGGCGGCGGCTTTGGATGAGATTGAGCGTGCGCGTGTGCAGGCGATGGAGGATGTTCAAGCGGCGGCGGTGGAGATTGCCATGCTGGCCACGGAAAAGCTGATTGCCAAGACGGTCAACCGGTCGAAGGCCGAGGAGATGGTCAAGGATGCGTTGAGCCATCTGGAGCAGAACAAAGCCAGCCTGCATTGAGTATGGTCTGTATGGAATGCAATGGGGAAGGCCGGGTTCCTGTCGAGGAATTCGGCCTTTTGCCGTTGTTCTTGGCATGTCCTCGTAGCTCAGCCGGATAGAGCAACGGATTCCTAATCCGTAGGCCGTGCGTTCAAATCGCGCCGGGGACACCATATTTTTCAATTATTTACGGCTACCGACAAGGTGGCCGTTTTTGTTTTTGGCGTTCATGGGTTCCTCTATGGGTTCCTTTTGCTTTTGAATGCCATTGAAAGGTGGTGAACGACTCCCCCTGTCGGGTGCCTTGAATCCCATGGGTTCCCTGTGGGTTCCTCTCCACCATGCCCCTCAATTCACCCAGCAACCCTGCCCATCCAGAGAGTCATCCTGACCGTCAAACTGGAGGAACATACCCGGAACGTGCTGACCGAAATGGGGCTTTACAAGGATCAGGATGTGGCATAGGACGGGTGTACCGCCCAGTCCGCCAATTGGTAGGTCTTCGCCTCTGAGCATCATAAGAATGTCTCCTCTCTGCTGTGTGAGTATTCCGCAACACGAAATAACTGCAACCGTATCAATCACTTAACTATCAATCATCCTGTCAGCAGAATGGGTTATACACCACCATCAGGAAACAAGTGACAACGTGCGGCAAGGTGCGGTACAGTATTCTCCATGTCCACCCTGGGAGAATGTCACCATGAGCACGACCATCACCTTTGACACGCTGGAGTACACTGAACAGCTCAAGGCCGCCGGTGTCCCGGAAGAGCAAGCGAAAGGTCACGCCAAAGCGTTGGCCCTGGTCATCAGGCAGGTAGATGCCCGCACGGATGAACAGGCCGCCAAGTTGGAAGATAGGAACGAGAAGCAGATCCAGAGTCGTCTGGATGGCTTGGCAACCAGACATGAGATGGAAGCCAAGATCGAGGTTGCCAAAAACGAAACCATCAAGTGGATGGTCGGCCTTGCCCTGGCACAACTGGCCATGATGGCGGGTATCCTCATGACACTGGTGCGTGTGCTCCCTGGCGGGCATT
>JAMOBH010000226.1:0-9309 GCA_039908085.1 Magnetococcus sp. YQC-5 | reverse complement strand
AAATCACCGCCTTTGTCATCCACGACAATAAAGGCAGGAAAATTTTCCACCTCAATCCGATAGACAGCTTCCATGCCCAGTTCAGGAAAATCCAACACCTCAACCTTTTTGATGCAATCCTGGGCCAACGCTGCCGCTGCTCCACCAATGGATCCCAAATAAAATCCCCCATTGGCTTGACACGCCTCTGTAACCGCACGACTGCGATTTCCCTTGGCCAACATGACCAAAGAACCACCTGACTTCTGAAAACGATCCACATAACTGTCCATGCGACCCGCCGTGGTCGGACCGAATGCCCCGGAAGGCAAACCTTCTGGTTTTTTTGCGGGACCAGCATAATAAACGATGTGGTTTTTGAAATAATCCGGCATCTCCTCGCCCCGATTCAAGGCCTCCTGGATCCGGGCATGAGCCATGTCCCGCGCCACCACAATCGGACCGGTCAAAGAGAGGCGTGTCTTGATGGGATGCTTGGATAATTCAGCCCGAATCTCCGCCATGGATTGATTGAGATTCACCTCGACTGCTTGCGCCCCTGGAAGCGTCACTTCTGGCAAAAAGCGGGCAGGATTCTGCTCCAACGCTTCCAACCAAATGCCGTTTTCATCGATCCTGGCCAGGATGTTGCGATCTGCCGAACAGGAGACTCCAAGCCCAACCGGACACGAAGCCCCATGCCGAGGCAAACGGATCACCCTGACATCGTGAGCAAAATATTTGCCTCCGAACTGGGCACCCAGACCCAGATTGTGCGCCATTTGTAAAACCTGGGCTTCGAATGCCCGATCCCGGAAGGCCCCACCCAAACCATCGCCCTGTTCCGGGAGATGATCCAGATAACGCGCCGATGCCAGTTTGACTGTCTTGAGCGTCATTTCTGGCGAGAGTCCCCCCACCACCAAAGAGAGATGATAGGGTGGACAGGCCGAAGTCCCAAGCCCCTTCAATTTCTCCTGGACAAAATTCAACAAAGTATCGGGATTCAGCAAGGATTTATTCTGCTGAAAAAGAAAAGTTTTGTTGGCAGAACCTCCCCCTTTGGCCAGAAACAAAAATTTATAAGTGATGCCATCCACGGACTCGATGTCGATCTGGGCAGGTAAATTGGTCCCGGTGTTTTTCTCTTCATACAGGGTGATGGGGGCGACTTGCGAATAGCGGAGATTGTTGTCTGCAAAGGTGTGAAAAATGCCGCGTGCGATGGCCACCTTGTCACCACCACCGGTCCATACCTGTTGTCCTTTTTTGGCCACGACCGTAGCGGTTCCGGTATCCTGACACCCAGGCAGGACCATTCCGGCGGCGATATTGGCATTTTTCAACAGGGTCAAAGCCACGTAACGATCATTTTCCGAGGCATCCGGGTCATCCAGTATGTTGCGCAATTGTTGCAAATGACTGCTACGCAACAAGAATTCAACATCGCGCATCGCCTCTTTGGCCAGCAGCGTCAATCCTGCCGGGTCGATGCGAAGCATCCTCATCCCCCCAAATTCATCCACGCTGATGTGATCTTTGGTCAGAAGACGGTATTCAGTCTGGTCATGGCCCAGCGTAAAAAGTTCACTGTATTGAAATGTGGTCATGTCGATGGTTCTCTTGAGCAAAGGGGTGGAGGTGGAGGCCGAGCCGCTGGGGATTTTTTTTCTCAACTTCCCAGGCACGGGATCACATAGTCTGGAAAGATCCCCCGTTCTTCACAGAGGATTTCCAGAGTGGCATCCCATCCGGCATATGCCCCGGACATGGCCAGGCAACTGGCAAAACCCATGGCTTTCGCACCCAGGATATCTGTATCCAGGGTGTCTCCCACCATGAGAAAACGATCAGGGGGAACCGAAGGAAAGCGATTCCGTACCTCCTGAAAAATCGGTTGAAAGGGTTTACCAATACCAATCAACGTTGTTTGGAATCGGTCGGCCAGATCCATGGCCGTAAAGCCTGCCACAGCCTCCAGGGTTCCATTGGGTTTGGGAGTGGCCAGATCTGGATTGGCCAACATCAAAGGCAGGGGTTGATGGTGTAACAACTTGTTCAACAGGGCTTGTTGTTGGGTGCCATAATAGTCCCGATTGCTGCACATGAGGACATATTCGGCATCATTCAAGGGTCTGGTGGCATCTCTCTGATTGACCATGAGGTTGGTTGGGTCTGGTGCATAAAAGGATGCGCTCTCTTCGCTGCCAACCAGGAAATAAGGGCGGTCCCGATAGTCGGAAGCCTCGATAAAGGGATGTACCGCCATGCCTGAAGAGAGAATCTGCGTCAGATCAAACAAGAATCCCATCTCGTTGAGACGACGGTTCAGGGATGAGGGGGATTGAGAGGCGTTGTTGGAGACCACCAGCAAGGGGTGTTGGCGTCTGATCAATTCGGTCACAGCCTCCACAGAACCTGGGATGGGTTGGTTGCCCAGATTCAACACCCCGAAGGCATCCAGCAGAATGACATCAAAACGCAATGACAGCTTGGCAAACGAGGTACGTTCCAGGCCACCCTGACGCAACACCTCATCGAGTTCCGGCTGGGCGCAACAGAGCATCTGACGATAGCGGGCATAACGGTTTGTCAGTGCTGATTGATTCTCGATTTCAGGTTTGTTGCCCATTTTGGCTTGCTCCATAGGGATTGCGCAAATTGGCCCGTTTTTTTGGGAGGCGACTGGGTCTCTTTTTTTAGAGCAACCCAGTATATCCGCTTTTGTCTCCAAAACCTAGCCAGGACGCAAGGTTTGACGTCAGCTTTTTTGGGCTGCCATGCATTTTTCCCTATACACACATCAAATTTTTTTTTATTATTGTATGCTATCGATTTGGTTCACATGGTGGAAAACATTTTTGAGAAAAGGATCCTTCCCATGAGCTTTTCCGATACCCGTTTGCGGGTTTTCTACTCGGTTGCCAAACATCTCTCTTTTACCAGGGCGGCGGAAGAGCTGTATTTGACGCAACCTGCTGTCACTTTTCAAATTCGACAACTGGAAGAGCATTTCAATACCCGGTTGTTTGACCGGCATCACAATCGCATCTCCCTGACCGAAGCAGGGGAAATGGTTTTCAATTATTCTGATCGGATTCTTGAACTCTATCGGGAGACGGAAAAAGCCATCAATGAAATGACCGGGGTCACTCGTGGTGTCATCAAGCTGGGGGCCACCACCACCCTGGGTGAATATTTGCTGCCGCAGATCCTGAGTGGTTATCATGAAGGTTTTCCCGGTGTACAGATTCGTTTGACCGTTCACAATACCCGCATGGTGGTACGCAAACTCGAAGATGCCACCATTGATATTGGCATGGTGGAAGGACCGGTCAACAACAAAAACATTGTTGTTTCTCCTTGCATGGAGGATGAATTGGTTTTGATCATGGCCCCCAATCACCCTCTGGCCAAACTGGATGAAATTCCGGTGCAGCGTCTCAAGGAATACCCCTTTGTCTCCCGCGAGGAAGGGTCTGGTACACGGGTGGTGATCACAGACCTGTTGGGTAAATATGGTGTCAGCTATGATCAGTTGGACATGATCCTGGAAATGGGAGCCACCGAATCGGTCAAGGCTGCGGTGGAAGGGGGGGTTGGATTCAGTATTGTTTCTCTGATTGCGCTGCGTAAGGAGTTGACGCTCAAGAGTCTGGTGATTCGACGACTCAAAGAAGGCCCCTTGAAACGTCGTCTCAATTTTGTTTTTCAAAAACAGAAATTTCGTTCCAAGGCCGTGGAGGAATTTCTCGCGTATGCCCAGGGCGAGTGTGCCAAAAGCAAGGAAAAACTGCAACCGTGACGTGTGGTTGCATCGAACAGAGTTGATGATGCAAATAAAACGGCGGACAGTCACCAGGGACGGCCCGCCGTTTTTTCAGACACTACAGAAGAACAGCTTATTTGGCCAAAAAGCCGATGACATCATCCCGCTCTGCGGCATCTTTCATGCCGGCATAGGTCATTTTGGTTTTCGGGAACATCTGTTTGGGATTTTCCAGATATTTGGCGAGGTTGGCGGCATCCCAGGTCACTCCGGTGAAGCCATCGGAATATTTGTAACCGGCTTCGGTTCCGGCTGCGCGACCGACAATGCCTGCCAGGTTGGGGCCGAGTTTCTTTTCGCCGGCTTTGTTGGAGTGGCAGACACCACAATTCTTTTTGAACGAGGCTTCGCCTTTGGCGAGGTCAGCGGCTGAGGCGGAATTGACGGCCATGAGGGAGACAATTCCAAATCCGGCGATAAGAAGCTGATGTTTCATGCTGGTTTCCTTTTTTTTCAGTCTTGATGTGGTTTTGATAAATTCCGCATTAATGATTGCGGCATCCATTGGGTATGTGCGACACCTCGCACATGCTCTAAGTTCAAATTTACAAGTTCTTTGTAAAATTTAAATCTGTCAGGCACTTGATATGATAAAGTTTTCGAAAGTCTCTGTCAAGGTGGAGGAGAGGCGTGCCGAAAAAAAAGTGCATGATTGTGCTGCGCGTGTGGGGATTCGCGTGACAGGGATCGAGGAAAGGGATAGTATGGATGACGAAAGCTGGAAAAGGGGCGTGCAGGCATAAACCATTTGGATGGCCCATTTATGAGGAGCGCACGATGTCTGAACAGGAGAATTCTTTGAATGTTGTGGTCGATAAAAAGACGATGGATATGCTTATGAGTAATTTTGTACCATCGTCCAAATATTTTGATGCCTGCTTTGCCAATATGGAACAGAAAATTAATTTTATTAACACTAATATGCAAAACAAGATTGGCACAATTGACTAGAAGATTGATCATGTAAACACCACTCTGTTAAACAATATTGATTGTACGAATGATGATTTGCATCGGTCAATTGATCGGGTAGCTAGTGATCTGCAGGAGTTCAAGAAGGAGGTTAATGGACGATTTGATTTTATGCAAAAGGATATGGATTGTCGTTTCGATATTATAAGTGAACGCACTGTTTTTATGCAAAAAGAGATGGACAAAGGGTTCGAACAGGTGGGCAAGGGATTCGAACAGGGGGATAAGCGTTTCGAACAGATCAATATGAAATTAGACAAGTTAATAGAATACGTTGAGGTTAAAATTGATGCCCGTTTTCGTGAATCTCGCATATTTACGATACGAATATTTAGTTTTGTAATCATATTTTCTGTAATATCGGTCACAGGGATGTTTGCAAAGATGTTTCATCTGTTTTAGAAACGCTTGGGCGGTGGAGAGCAAAAGCATGCTCATTGCTCACATCATGTATCGATTGGACATCGGCGGATTGGAAACCGTGGTGATGAATCTCATCAACCGGTTGCCACCAGACCGTTTTGACCATGCGGTCATCTGCCTGACAACATGCACAGCGTTTCAACACCGCATTCATCACCCGACCGTCACTTTTCATGCACTGGGCAAGCGCGAAGGCAAAGACCTGCTGGTCTGGTTTCGTTTGTGGCGTCTGTTGCGCAGACTCCAGCCAGATGTGGTTCATACCTTGAATTTGGCAGCCATGGAGGCGGTGGTTCCGGCCACGCTGGCAGGGGTTCCTGTCACCATCCACGCCGAGCATGGCCGGGACAGTTATGATCCTGACGGCACCAACCCCAAATACCTCCTGTTGCGTCGCTGCTTGACCCCGTTCGTGGATGCCTTTGTCCCGGTTTCTGGCGATCTGGAAACATGGCTGCTCCACAAAGTGGGGGTGCCAGAGGCCAAAATCCACCGCATCATCAATGGCGTGACACTGCCGGATGCCTGCAAAAAAGTCACACGATCTCCCATGGATCCCCTGGTTATCGGCACTGTGGGCAGGATTTGGCCGATCAAGGATCATCTGACTCTGGTGCAGGCCTTTGCTCGTTTGTGTCAACTCCATCCACAACAGGAATTCCGTCTGGTCATGGTTGGCGATGGTCCCCATCGCCCTGCCGTGGAAACCCTCATCGACCATTTGGGCTTGTCTGGCCTGGTCTGGATCACGGGATGGCGTGAAGATGTCCCGGATCTCCTGTTGGGATTTGATCTGTTTGTCCTTTCCTCTTTGGCTGAAGGAACTCCTTTGTCCATTCTGGAAGCCATGGCTGCTGGTCTGCCAGTGGTGGCCACCCGTGTGGGAGGCGTGCCGGATCTGGTCATCGAAGGCCAAACCGGGCAACTTGTCCCGCCAGAGGATCCAGACTCCTTGGCGTTGGCCATGCTTTCCTATCTGGACCCGATGTTGGCCATTCGTCATGGCTCTTCTGGGCGTGAGCGGATCAAAACCCATTTTTCCATGGACATTATGGTAAAATCCTATCAAACTCTCTTTGAACAGGCTTGGTTACAGAAAGCCAAGTAACTTTACAAATCTCTTTTTGATTTTTGCTGTCAGAGCAGGTATCCTGTCATCAGGGTGGATTGACATTATCTTTTGCGCTGCCTGATTGGCAGGGGAGTTTGACATGGTCGAGCCAGCGGAAGATGTCTTGACAGAGACCCTCGCAGGGGTTCAACAGCAACGACGTCGGCGTTTGCTTAAAGGTTTGGTATCTGGGGCTGGGGTTCCGGTCATACTTACCTTGAGCAGTGGGGCTGCATTGGCCGCATCCAGCAATAAATCGTGTATTGACACTTCGTTGACTTACGATAAAGATGGTGTCAGATGTATGACAAACGTCGCAACTGAAAATGTTCCTGAGCGTCGTGAAGCACGGGTGGGGGGTTATTTTAATGATACTACTGATAATATGAGTGGTGGTACGGGAGCTGATAGTGATTTATGTCTTGTTTATCATGATCCCACCACAGGCGCACCTTTTGTAGGACCAACATTAGGTAACAACTGGGGAAATGATGGGGGGGATGCCGGTGCTAATGTCCGTATCACCGAATCCTGTTGGAATTCATTTATCGTATAACCCATTGATCGAATTCATTATTCTGTGTCCACTCGTCCGTATGCCCCATTTAATCCGATTCGTTCCATGTCAATGGTCTGGTTTGTTCCCCCTGACATGCCCTTGATCTGGGAACAATTCGAAGATGCTTTTTTTCTGTTCAATCCATTCTCCAACGAAACACATGTTCTTAATGAGTTGGCGGTTGAGATTCTTCAAATTCTCCGAACCGGGCCTGCCAGCCTGCCAGAAATTCTTGATCATCTTGGGGTTGAGATGAATCATGTCACAGATGATACGACACTTCCTTACCGCAAACTGTTACAGGAACTGGATCGGTTTGGTCTGATTCTCCCCGTGGTGCCGTGAGAATCGCTGATCTGACATCCGTGGAATTGGCGCGGCGTATGCGGACTGGGTTGTTATGGCGTGCTGGTCCTTTTGTGGTACGTTTGACCACCACCGCCCCGATTTTTCCCGATCAGTTTCTTTTGTTGTACGGGGAACATCCTTTGCTGGATGGATCGTTTGGGGATGTCACGGATTTTCATATCGAGCTGGCCCGTGGACAAGGCATTCGTCGTTGGTGGCGTCCCAAGATTTTTTTTTCCATGGACGGTCCCAATCCTTTGGCTCCTTTTCCTTTGGATCACGCCCTGCCTTTGTTTGAATGGGGGTTCAATTATGCCATTGCGACACGTGCCAACCAGTATTTATTGTTGCATACTGCGGTTGTGGCCCGTGGGAATCGGGCCTTGTTGTTGCCTGGTCTGCCAGGTTCTGGCAAAAGTACCTTGTGTGCGGCCCTGGTTTTGAATGGATGGCGTTTGCTGTCTGATGAATTCGCCTTGGTCCGTCCAGCCACCGGCGAAATTGTTCCTCTGCCACGCTCCATCACTCTGAAAAACGCATCCATAGCCATCATTCGGGCGTATGATTCCTCTGCAGTGCTTGGACCAGAGTTTCCTAAAACCCGCAAAGGCACTGTGGCCCATATGCGTCCTCCTGTGTCCAGTGTGCGGGCTGCCAATGACGTGGCTTTTGCAACCTGGGTGGTTTGTCCCCATTTCCACAAGGAGGCGCATGCCCTTATGGATCCGATCCCCAAAGATCATGGCTTTTTGCGTTTGGCAGGGAATGCCTTCAATTATGAATTGCAGGGGGTGAGGGGGTTTCGTGCTGTGGCCCGCATGATTCGAGGGTGTCAGATGTATGACTTGAGTTTTGGTGAGTTGACGACGGCTGTAGCACTCCTGGAAGAGTTGACGGCCTCGTGAACAGGATGTTTCTTGCAACTGGGCCAGCGGCATGGTTATTGGCCACATGGCGTCAACCTGCGCATTTTTTGACGTTGACAGTTGAGCAAAAAGATTTGGTATTGCGTGTGGCCCGTCGTGCGGGACTTTTGGCTTCCTTGCGTTATGCATTGGAGCAGGCTGGTTTGTTGGATGCTCTTTCGGTGCGGGTTCAGGATGTGTTGGAAGGGGCCTGGATGATCGCTTTGGAGCATGAGCGTTCCCTGCGGTGGGAGGTCAATCGTATTCAACGTGCTTTTTATGGTACGGGAGTGCCGGTGATTTTGCTGAAGGGTGCAGCCTATGTGATGTTGGATCTCCCTTTGGCCAAGGGGCGGTTGGTGGCGGATGTGGATATCCTGTTGTCTCGTGAGGATCTCCCTTTGGCTGAAGACTCTTTGCGACAACATGGGTGGATTACAACCAAGCGTGATTCATATGATCAATATTATTACAGGGAGTGGATGCATGAATTGCCTCCCTTGCGTCATCGTCATCGCTTGACCGAGTTGGATTTGCATCATGCCATTCTGCCTTGTTCTGGCCGTCTGCATCCCGATTCCGCTCGTTTGTTGGCTGCGGTTGAACCGGTGCAGCATGTAAGCGGTGTCTGGACCCTCGCCCCGCTGGATCGGATTCTTCATGCCATGTCCCAGCTTTTTTATGACAGCGATTTCGGACAAGGAGGTTTGCGAGACTTGTTGGATCTGGATGCCTTGCTGCGCCATGATCTTGACAAGCAGGATTTCTGGGGCCGTTTGGTGATCCGTGCCAGGGAGTTGGATCTTTTGTTGCCTCTTTATTATGCATTGTACTTTTTGAGAACATTGTGTCAAATACCCATCCCATCCACGTTGCTCGATGAAGTCCGCATGTCAGGTGGTGGACCAGGCTGGTTGTCACGAGCTTGGATGGCTTGGCTGGTCCCTTTGGCACTGTTGCCTGTGCATCCAGAACAACGAAAAGATGGGATTGTGGTTGGGACAGCACGTTGGTTGTTGTATCTGCGATCACATTGGCTGCGTATGCCCCCTGGCTTGTTATTGGTCCACTTGACCAGAAAATGGGTCAAAAAATGGCACTGGCTGCCAAAACGTCAAAAACAAAACCTTGGGGGGCGGTGAACCGCCCCCCAAACCCCCCACCCTTTTTTTTTATTTATTTT
>JAMOBH010000225.1:0-9381 GCA_039908085.1 Magnetococcus sp. YQC-5 | reverse complement strand
GCCCCCCAAACCCCCCACCCTTTTTTTTATTATTTTTTTATTATTTTTTTAATTATTAAAAAAAAGAGGGGGTCTGGGGGATTCATCCCCCAGGGTTTTGACTTTCTGCCCGCAGGGCATTTTTTTGATCAAGGCAATCTGCTCATGGAATCATCCACGAAAAACAGCCCATTCATCGAACGACTGGCTCTGAAAGTGGCCACGGTCGGGGGTGTTGGTTATATACCATGGGCACCTGGAACCTTTGGAACTTTGGCAGCCGTGCCATTGGCATGGTTGGCACAACAATGGGGAGGAGGGGTGGCAGAAGGGGTGGTTTTGCTTCTGGTGAGTGGGATTGGAACCTGGGCAGCGGACGTGTCGTGTCGGATACTTGGAAGGAAAGATCCTTCCGAGGTGGTGATTGACGAAGTGGCAGGTTTATTGCTTGCCATGATGTTTGCCTCCCAGGGTTGGATCTGGTTTGTAGTCGGATTTGCGCTGTTTCGTCTGTTCGACATCTGGAAACCGTGGCCCGTGCATGCCTTGGAACGTCTGCCAGGTGGTTGGGGGGTGATGGCGGACGATTGGGCGGCAGGGATTTACGCTGGATTGTTTCTCTTGTTACTTGCCAGGTTTTTGGAACTATGAAGGCTCTGCTGGTCATACCGCGTTGGAGCGAACATGAGTCGCTCACCCCCCCCTCTGGACGACCCCATTTGGATCTGTTGCTGGAATGTCTGGGATTCGCTCCTTTGACGGTCATGGAACTGGATCTGGATGAACCGTTTGATCCCACACAGGTTCCAGACAAATACAAGTTGATTCTGGTGCAGGATCAAGGTCTTGGCGGACGCTTGCGACGTTCTTTGCTTTCCAATCTGGGACTCTCCCTGGGGTTGGATGGGGATGATTCGGATCGTCTGCGCGTCTTGGGAGCCAGAACTCTTTTCGACAAGAATGGCGATGACGCTGGTTTTGCCATCCATCGGCGCGGACGGATCGTGGCCTATTTCGAACGCACGATCTGGGGATTGCGCAAGTCGTTTTTCAAGGTTCTGTCAGCTCTCATGGAGGAGGAAAAAGCACTTCGTCGCAACAGGAATGCAACCTGTTGGATGATCGAAGGGGCTGGAGATCCTTTGGAACTGGCTCACGTCCTGGACAATGATGGCGAATCGGAATTTTCCTTGTGTCGGGTGCGTTATCTCCCGGATGGGGATTCTGGATTGTTGATACCTGCCATCATGGGTGAGGAATTCAGGGAACGCCTCAAAGACCGGCTGGGCAATCGTGTCTATTCTCATACCCCGCGTTCTCTGGAAGAGTGGGTGGGGGAGCGATTGACCAAGTCTGGTTTGACTGTGGCGGTGGCGGAATCCTGTACCGCCGGTTTGATCACAGCCCGTTTGGCCAGTGTGCCTGGTTCATCGGCCTATTTGCATACTGGGTTTGTCACGTATTCGAATGAGGCCAAGCATAACTGTTTGGATGTTACCCAAGCCTTGTTGGAAAATTGTGGTGCGGTCAGTGCAGAGGTGGCTTTGGCCATGGCTCGTGGGGCTTTGCGTGCGGCTGACAGTGATTTGGCCGTCTCTGTGACCGGGATTGCCGGACCTGGTGGTGGCAGTGAGGAAAAACCTGTGGGTACGGTTTTTTTAGCCGTGGTCGCTCGTGATGGCGGATCTTTAACGCATCGGGGATTTTATTCCGGAAGTCGGGATCGCATTCGTTTGCAGTCGAGTCAAACTGCATTACATTTGTTGCGTAGGATGGTGGTGGACCAGGGATCGGGAGTAGAATAAAGTCATGAATTGTCGGCCAGGATCTCTCCGCAAAGGCGGATTGCTTTGGGTGTGTGTGTGGTTTTTTTCCAGTAGTTTGGCCCTGGCCCATCCTGATGATGTGCCACGCCGGCATTATGTGCTGGCCAACAAGGATGAAGTCATTGGAGGCAGTTATTACAGGCATCGGGTCACGCGGGATGACACCATGATCCTGTTGGCGCGTGACAATCGCCTTGGATTCAATGAGATCATGTTGGCCAATCCTGCTCAGGATCCTTGGAATCCCAAAGTTGGCAGCAAGATCCGTCTGGATTTTCGCAAAGTACTGCCTGGTTTGAACAATCCGGCCCGGATTGTGGTCAATCTGCCAGAGATGCGGCTTTATCACTTTCGTGGTTCTGCTGTGGATACCTATCCTGTTGGCGTTGGGCAGGAGGGGATGATGACACCACGGGTGCGCACCACGGTCACTCACAAAATGGCGGATCCCATTTGGCGTCCTCCAGCCTCGATTCGCAAAGAGAATCCCTCTTTGCCAGAAGCGGTTTATCCTGGTCCCAATAATCCATTGGGGTCGCATGCCATTTATTTTGCGCTGCCTTCTTATCTGATGCATGGCACGAATCGCCCATTGGGGGTTGGCAGACGGGTGAGTCATGGCTGTATCCGTTTGTATCCCGAAGACATTGTGGATTTGTTTCCCAATGTTCAAGCTGGGGATACTGTGGCTTTTGTCAACGAACCCGTCAAGGCGGGTTGGCGGGGAGAGGAACTCTTTCTGGAGGTTTATCCCCCTTTGTCAGAATTGAAAAAAGAGGGGAGCCTTGAGTCATTGATGCAAAAAGCCATTTCCCAGGCTTTGGCGCGCAGACCGACGTTTCAATCCATTGTGGATTGGCGTTTGGCTGAGCGTATGGTTGCTTATCCTGATGGTCAGTCCAGACGGGTGGCGATTTCCGCCTCCAGCACGCAGAATTCCAGCTCACTTCAGGATGACCAGACCATTCCTGAGGTTCCAGAGGAGCAGACCATTTCCGAAAACGGCTTGATTTTGCCTGATTTGGATCGATTGGATCGGGACGAGGATGATGCCGCGCAAAGGGCTGCTCAACTTGCGGCTCCTGAATCTCCACCAGAGGCCCCTGTCACAGACACAGGTGGGACTTCGGTTTTGGAATGGACCATGGAGCCGGGCGGGCTAGTGCCGGATCGTGCCATGCCTGGTTTGGCACCTGATACCGCCACATCTGATGCAGTACCCGATACAGCCACGCCTGGTTTGGCACCTGATACCGCCACATCTGATGCAGTACCCGATACAGCCAAGCCTGGTTTGGCACCTGATACCGCCACGTCTGATGCAGTACCCGATACAGCCAAGCCTGGTTTGGCACCTGATACCGCCACGTCTGGTACTCTGCCTGATGCTGCCCAGCCTGCTTCGTCTGCTCCTGATGCCTCTGTGTCTGATCCACCGCCTCTCTCTGCCTCCCCTGATGCCGCGACTGATCAGGCATCGGGCACTTTGCCAGAAGTTTTGCCTGAGTTCTTGCCTGAAGATTTCGCGCCACTACCTGCGCCCGTTTCCGAATCTGCGCCTGAACCGGCCCCTGCCTTGGTGCCTGAATCCACTCCAGCCAAGGATCCGAAACCTCTCCAGCCAGAACCTGGACCGTTTTGAGAGCGGTGGTTGGTGCCATGCTTCGTTGTCGAGAGCATGGAATACTCATAGACAGGACTGGCTTCCCAGTGAAGCCAGGATATTTCTGCGAATGTTGGTGAAATGGCTTGATTTTGGCTATTTCCAAAACCTCATAATGCGTTATTATTCTTGCACCGCAGTCTTCCTGAACCTCAGGTGCCGGAAGGGTTTCCTTAGCACCCCAGACCGTTTGTACCGCTTGAAGTGGCACTCCACACAATTCAATCTTTTGTTGTTCTCATTTTATCAGGTTGTGTAGAATGCTCAAAAATCTGAAAAATTTACCTTTCAAAAAGAAGATCCGACTGTTTTTGTTCTTGATTGTGGCGATTGTCTTGACCAACGCCATGGAAGCAGTCATGAATTATCGCGCCTACCAGTCTGTGTGGAATCAGGAGCATTTGACAAGAAAAGTCAGTTCACTCATCCATAAAGTGGAACGCGAAACCGATACGGCCAATCAAGAAATTGAGTATTATTTGCGGACCAAGGATTTTAATGTTGCTGTTCAGATTGTTGCTTTGTTGGAAGGGATCGCACCGCAAGTGCAAGCCTTGGAACAGTTGCGGGTGATGCCTGGCGATGTGACCGGAGAACACCTTACCACACAGATTGCCTCGCAGTTGAAGATCTTCAAACAAATCCAACAAAAATCTTTGAATATTGGCGTCAATGAAAATTCAGGGGAACAAGGCCGCATTCGTGAGGAGATTCGTTATGTCGAGGCCAAGCTGATAGCCAAACAACAGTGCGAGCTGCTGACGGGTTTGCTGCAAATGCGTCGCCATGAAAAGGATTTGTTGGCAAGGCAAGCCGCCATTTATTTGCAAAAGTTTAATGCCGAGTTGGAGCGTTTTGAAGCAGCACTTGACATCTCTTATTTGGAGGTGGAGGAGAAACGAGAGATCCGGGATGCTCTGTCAAAGTATTCACAGGGGGTTTCCTGGCTTTCTTCTGAGTTGCTGGAGATGGAAAAAGGGATCAAAGCATACAGGATCGGGATTTTTCAAGTGGATGCGGCTGTTGAAGAACTCAGGACGGCCTTGGAAAATGTTTATAAAACCCATGATGAAAAACAGAGCAAATTAATTTTTGGTCAATTCGTTCTTTCAAATGCGACGAATTTTATTGTATTGTTGTTGATAGGATTGTTTTTATTGTGGTTTCAGCTGGATTTGTTAAAAGCCATCCATGTTCTGAACATGGGTGCCGTCAAGGTGGCGGCTGGTGAGGATCATGAAATCGTTGTGGATCGGGGTGATGAAATTGGCCAACTGGCCCTCTACTTGAAAATCATGAAAGTCAGTCTTACAGAACGGAATCAGGAACTGACGGTTAAACTTTCGGAGCTGGAAGCCAGTGAAAAGAAATATAGTTCCGTTATTCAGTTGGCCGGTGATCCCATTGTTTCTTTGAATGAGGTGTTGCAGATTTTCGCATGGAATCAAGGTGCTGAAAATTGTTTTGGCCTGAATGAGAGGGAGATACAGGGGCAATCGGTTTTTAGCGTGGTGGCCCTGCCGAATCATTTACAGCTCAAACAGGTCATCCAGAAACTGCGTCATGACAAGAAAACGCTCATCCTGGGGGAGGAGGGGCACTTTTTTTGTAAGCGGGGCGATGGAGAGCTGTTCCCGGTCACGCTGTCGCTTTCCACCTGGGAAATGGATGCCAAACCTTATTACACATTGATTGTGCGGGATATCAGCGAGCCAATCGCCAGAGCCAGGCAGATTGAGCGCGCCTTGGATCTGCGGTCCGCTGTTTCTGAAATTTTGCAACATGCCCTGGAATCCTGGACCTTGCAGGAGATACTCGCACGTGCCTTGGAACGGGTGCTGTCGGTATCCTGGTTGGGATTGGAACAGCGGGGAGCCATCTTTTTGTTTGATGAGCAAACAGAACAATTGGAACTCGTGGTCCAGCAAGCTTTGCATCCAGAGCTGGTGAAGCGGTGCAAGCAGGTGCCTTTGGGCCACTGTCTCTGTGGCCGGGCTGCCGCCTCCAAGGAAGTGGTCATGAGCAGTGCCGTGGATGATCGACATGATACTCGTTTTGATGGCATGACTCCGCATGGTCATTATTGCATCCCGATTTTGTCCAATCAGAACAGGCTGGGGGTGTTGAACGTCTATCTGGAAGCTGGTCATGTCTTTGACGACGAGGAAGTGTTTTTTCTGAAAAATATCGCCAATACTCTGGCAGGCTTGATTTTTCGACGTCGCGCGGAACAAAAGATCACCCAACTTTCCCGTGCATTGGATCAGAGTCCGGTGGCGGTTGTCATCACCGATGCCGAAGGCCTGGTTGAATACGTCAATCCACGTTTTTCCAGTTTGACCGGTTTTGCCCTGGAGGAAGTGGCTGGACAAGACGTGATCGCATTGAAAACCACTCAAGATTCTCCAGAGCAGCTGGCATTGGAAAACGTCCTCACTCTGGGTGGGGAGTGGTCGGGCGAAGTGCACAGTCGCAAGAAGAGTGGGGAATTGTTTTGGGAATTTGTCTCCTTTTCTTCGGTTTTGGATATGGATCAGCAGGTGATCAATCATGTTTTGATCGGTGAAAACATTACCGAAAAGAAAGAACTGGAGAGTGTTCGGGATCAATTGTTGACCACTTTGGATGCCAAGGTCGTGGAACGGACCCAGGAACTCAAGCACAAGATCATGGAATTGGAAACAACCCGTCATGAATTGATTGAAAGTGAAAAAATGGCATCCTTGGGCCGTTTGGTTGCTGGCATTGCTCATGAAGTGAATACGCCGATTGGGGTGGCGTTTTCGGCTTCTTCCCAGTTGCTCGATGAGAGCAACGCCATTGCCGCCATGGTCGCTCAAGAAGAAGTGGATGTGGATGAATTGATGCTCTCAGTCGGCATCATGCAAGAGGCCTCCAAGCTGGTGGTCCGCAATCTGCAACGGGCGGCTGAGTTGATCCAAGGTTTCAAAAGAGCTTCCATTGATCAATCTTCAGAGGCTGAACGGGAATTTTTTATAAGTGAAGTTATACATGATGTCCAATTGAGTCTGCGCAATATTTTCAAGAAAACGTCAATCACTGTCAATGTGGCCTGCCCGGAGGATCTGCGGGTGATTGGCACTCCGGGTTATTTGAATCAGATCCTGACCAATCTGTTGTTGAACAGTTTGACGCATGGGTTTGCCGGGGGGACTCTGCCCGGAACCATTGACATGAACTTTGTCAGGGATGGGTCGGTTTTGTATTTTGAGTACATCGATTCAGGCCAGGGCATGTCGGCAGAGACCAAACAAAAGGCGTTCGAACCCTTTTTCACTACCAACAGAGGGGCTGGCGGGAGTGGATTGGGGCTGTATGTGATTTATAATCTTATTACCAATCAGCTGCGCGGGAGTGTCCATTTGACCAGCGTTCAGGGGCAAGGCGTGCGGTTTGAATGTCGTTGGCCGATTGTTCTCAAGACACTTTAGTAAACGGATTGGTTCGCGGAATACTGTCTGATATCAAACTCAAGCCCGGCAAAAATAAGAGCCTTCTGCTAGTTTGTGAGTGGTCGCTAACTGCTTTTACCCATCATCAAGTTCGGAGCTGTCTTGTAGTGCCAAGGTATTCTTGGTGATCTCCTCGCAAGCATATGCCAGAAGAGCTAAAGTTTCACCAGACCAATCACGGAAATGGAACGAATAGAGTAGATTAATCTTCATTGGTTCAGATATGTTATATGTAAGCAATGAACGAAAAATGTATAACGCGAAGTATGCGTTTATCATTGCCATTTCTTTGGGTCGAACCGTTTTTTCGGGTGGAAGTGAATAAGCATCTGGAATAATGTAGGCTGGTTTGATCTTTGCGATCCATTTTGAAAGAAAGCCAGCGAATTTATGACTGTCTGGCAAGGCAAGTTCTGGTAAATGCATTGCGGCCATTCGTCCCAAATCTTTAATCGCCTGCCCGACGGCCTCCGTACAGCGTTCATTATCTATGCCGATACACTTTTGTCCGTTGCAGTGTTCTGCGACAAAAATGGGAACAAATAGCTCCCATGCTTCGCTGACATGATCCAAGCATGATTGGTATGAAAAATCTTCTGCCATTTTATTTCAGTTTGACTTTAAGTATGTCAGTGTCGCGTCTTATTGATGCTAAACCTTTACGGCTTATTTCTGCAAATTTTTCACCTGTATTGGGTAATGATATATTTAATAGGTCTTTCATCTCCTTGGAGTCGGCAATTTGCCTCATTTCTGCTGCTCTTTTTTGGGAAGCTTCCGATGATGGTGTTAGCATATTCTTAACCTTGTTTGGGACGTGTTGGAGTTTATATAGAATAAATTAACCCATTTTACTATAGCAACAGTCCGATTTGTTGTCAATGGATAATCATTGCATCAAATTTTTTTTAGTTTGTAAAGTCAAAAGCAAAACCTTTGGGGAAGAATCCCCCAGACCTCCTCTTTTTTTTAATAATTTTAATTGACATGAACTTTGTCAGGGATGGGTCGGTTTTGCATTTTGAGTACATCGATTCAGGTCAGGGCATGTCGGCAGAGACCAAACAAAAGGCGTTTGAACCCTTTTCACTACCAACAGAGGGGCTGGCGGGAGTGGATTGAGGCTGTATGTGATTTATAATCTCATTACCAATCAGCTGCGCGGGAGTGTCCATTTGACCAGCGTTCAGGGGCAAGGCGTGCGGTTTGAATGTCGTTGGCCGATTGTTCTCAAGACACTTCAGTAAACGGATTGGTTCGCGGAGCAGTATTCCAATATCTTCCTGGATCTTCGGTTGAATAGCATCATTCATGCTACGGCATACCGTCTGACATCAATCTCAACCCCGGCGCGTACTGCATCTTCCGCTCGTTGTACAGATAGCTACAGTTCATCTCCTGTCTGCGAACACACCATCCAATGTGGTGGCATCCAAGATCCGTAAAGTCCATTCTGCCAAGGATGGTGGTTCGGCTTGAGCGATCTTGTCAATGGCCCACTCAGGTATACTGCCAAAGCGGTGTTGCAATAGGCGAGTCAGGATCGATGCACCTTCTTTTTTCCGTACCTGTTCTTCCAAATACCGTTCCATACTCGAAATGTAACGCATTTTTTGGCTCTCCTCGAATTGAATAAGTTCCTTGTTCAACCGATCATCAAGTTCTTTTGGCAAATGCATCACCCAGTCGATAAAGTGAAACAAGTCAATCACCTGCTGACCATTGAAACCTCTTTGGTGCAATCCGCGAATCAACATCCGTTTGGCTTGGTAGCGGTCTTCCGTTCGGTTCCTGGTTTTCTTGGCATGCAGATGTGCCAATGTGACAATCGCAAACGGATTGCTGCATTGCTCCAAATCGACTTCAGAATAGTCCAACAGCTTTATCGCAGTAAACTGATAACTCTGTTTCGTGCCCCACAGTTCATAAACAAATTCCGTGGGCCGCCAACCGACCTCCTCATCAGCCAGAATGGCTAAACCAACTACCGGCATCTGATAGAGATCATACGCCCTATACTGGTAGACATACATGCCCGATGCAAAGTCCGGCTTTCTGTTTCCCTGGATTTCGATGTGGATCAAAACCCAGCACTCCATACCGTTACATCGCCAAACCTTGACCAGTTTATCCATGCGCCGGTCGCCAATATCAGCATCACGAGAAATCCGAGCAAATTCAGTGTCCAAAAATTCAAATTGTCGATGCCAGTCAATGTCCTCATGGGCTTCTGGCAGAAAAAATTCCAAAAAATCAGGAAAATAGGCCTCCAGAATATCCTTCCATGGAACGTCAAACTGATCCTTCGGGGTTTTTTCGTCACTTCCAAGCATCAATATCTCCATCTTCAGAAAAGAATCTCTTTCGGGCAAGAAAATAAATTTATAACATCAAGTCAAAAACAAAACCCTGGGGGATGAATCCCCCAGACCCCCTCTTT
>JAMOBH010000546.1:0-1824 GCA_039908085.1 Magnetococcus sp. YQC-5 | reverse complement strand
GAGCCATGCTTTGGATATCTCTTTGGCTATCCTCGAAATATTTATCGATGCGTGCTTTTTTGATTTGACGGATGGACTCCAGTTGAGCAAATGCCTGGGCCATGATGGCGTCTTCTGCAACCGTGTCGGTGTACCCCCCCAGAACCAGCAGGGGGAGTATGCCCACCACAAGAAACAAAACGGACAACCTGATGCCAATCCGAACATTTTTGAACATATATAATCTCCAAATTCCCTTAAGCCTGAACATTGTCTTCAAAAGTTCAAACAACACGAATTAATGATACTTTTGATGAATCAGGGAGTCAGCAATCCACCATTGGGATGGTCCGTTTTCTATGGATTCCAATCGCTTGATGATCATAAACCAAATGGTAACTGCAAGCAATTTTATAACGATTTGTTAATATAATAGTATATATCTACTAATATATTTTTTTTTGACCCATGAACACGACCACGCTGCATCCATTGTCAATGCGCCACTCAACTTTCGCAGGAGAGGGCTTGGAAAAAACGCGGTTGTCTGCGATAATCATGGATTCCATGTGACCCTTTTTTCATGCGCGGACATTTCAATCATGTCGATGGCCTTTGCCTGGCTGACTCATGATGAATACAAAAGGAGAATAGTTTGAGCAATATACATAATGCAATTCGACCCGCTCTGTTCAGCGCAGCCCAACCCACGGGTCAATTGACCCTGGGTAATTATCTGGGCGCATTGCGGCAATGGACCACCTTGCAGGCGGATCACGACTGCCTGTTTTGTGTGGTGGATCTGCATGCCTTGACTGTGCGACAGGATCCGCTTTTGTTTCGGGAGCGTATTTTGGATTTGGCGGCACTTTATTTGGCTTGTGGCATTGATCCGTCACAAAGTGTGGTTTTTATTCAGAGTCATGTGCCTGCTCATGCGGAATTGGCTTGGTTGCTCTCCACGTTTACCATGATGGGAGAGTTGGATCGTATGACCCAGTTCAAGGACAAGGCACAACGGCATGACACTAACGTCAATGCGGGTTTGTTTACCTACCCTGTCCTGATGGCTGCGGACATTCTGTTGTATGGCACCCGGAAAGTCCCGGTGGGCGAGGATCAGAAACAGCATCTGGAATTGGCCAGGGATGTGGCCACACGGTTCAATGGCATTCATGGTCCGGTGTTGACGATTCCTGAACCGTTGGTGACAGGTGGGGGGGCGGCCCGCATCAAGGATCTGCAAGATCCCCTCAAGAAAATGTCCAAAAGTGCCGAATCGGATCTGGCCAAGGTGATGATTCTGGATGAACCCGATGTGATCATGAAAAAATTCAAAAAAGCGGTGACCGACAGTCTTGGGGTGGTGCGTGACGACGAGGCCAGACAACCGGGAGTGGTCAATTTGTTGAATATCTGGCGTGCCTCCACCGGGGCCTCCATGGAACAGGCCTTGGAACATTTTGCTCACAACCAGTACGGCAAGCTCAAGGTGGAAACCGCTGAGGTGGTGATTGACCTCTTGACGCCGGTGCGGACCCGATTCAAGCAATTGCGTTCGGATTCGACCGAACTGGAGCAGATACTCACCCGTGGCGGAGAGCAGGCCAGGCAGCGGGCAGAAATCACCATGCAGCGGATGTTCACTGTCTTGGGGATGCCGATTCATCAACGTCGTTTTGAGGCAGTTCAGAGTCCTTTATGACCATGCGTTTGCAAAAATGGTTGGCTGAAGCGGGTTTGTGTTCCCGGCGTGAGGGGGAGCGGTGGATTGCCGCTGGTCGTGTGAGTGTGGATGGGGTGGTGGTGACTCAACAAGGCGTGCAGGTCGGGCCAGAGGCCATC
>JAMOBH010000224.1:0-9398 GCA_039908085.1 Magnetococcus sp. YQC-5 | reverse complement strand
GACGTGCAGATCGCGCCGACTGACTCCGGGCAAGTCAGTCCTCGTTATGCCGACGGCCAGATGGAATATGCCGGGACCGAAACGGCTCTGCACGCGAGCCAAACCAACGTTGAAGACAAGGATATCATTCCCGGATTGCAAAATGCCATCAAAAATGACAAAATAGCTGTCGAAGGTAAAGACCTTGCGGCCACTCATCAACAACAAGGAGTCCCAATCAGTGACCATCGCCCAGAACATGTACCTGGAGAAACTCAGAGAGGAAGACCCGGAGAAATACCGGGAGTTGCGCAAGAAGGGGGAACTGGGGGCTTACGCGAAAATGCAGTACCAGAATTACAAGGACATGTTGGAGACGTTCCCGAAAAACGAGGACGGGACAACCAACCCGAATTTCGAGGCGATGGCGCGAGAACTGGCCGCGAGTTAAACCATCGCATTCAACCGGGCAGTCTGGAAGAATCCCGTGGGATGAAGGCCAAGGCGCAGGGCAATCTTTCCGCGATCACATTAGCCAAACAAATCACCGATGAAGGCCGCGCAGCCACCCCGGATGAACAGGCGATCCTCGCCAAATATGTCGGATGGGGTGGATTGAGCGGGGCCTTTCCCAACAGCGAAGGGAAGTTCAATCCCACCCTGAAAGAGATCGGGGCGCAACTCAAAGCCACCCTGACCGAAGAAGAATACGCCACCGCCAGAAGATCGACCCAATACGCCCATTACACATCCGAACCCGTGGTCAACGCCATGTGGAAAGCGGTTGAGCGGATGGGCTTCACGGGGGGAAAGATTTTCGAGCCGGGCATGGGGGTAGGCAACTTTATCGGGATGATGCCGGAGGGGCTTGCCCAAAAATCCGAGTACACCGGCATCGAAATGGACGCTGTGAGTGCCAGGATTGCGAAACTCCTTTATCCACAATCGAATATCCAGGAAGCCGATTTCACCAAATTCAACACGCCAAAGAACGCCTTTGATCTGGTCATTGGCAACCCGCCTTTCGCTGACATCGCCATCAAGTCCGACCCGGAATACGCAAAAAACAAATTCCTGTTGCACGATTATTTCTTTGCCAAATCCATGGACGCTCTGCGACCAGGTGGGATCCTGGCATTCATCTCCTCTGCCGGAACCCTGAACAAGACAAACCCCGCCGCGAGGAATTATCTGGCGGACCGGGCCGAGATGGTGGGCGCGATCCGTTTGCCGGGTGATGCCTTCAAGAAAAACGCCGGGACCGAGGTGACGACCGACATCATCTTCTTACGTAAGCGGGTGGAGGGTGAGCAAGCCGGAGATCGATCATGGACCGGGACCGAGAGATTTTCAGGGCCAGACAAACAGGGTGGTCTCAAGTCGGGATACAGGAGCAAGTATTTCGGCCAGCATCCTGAAATGGTTCTGGGGCAGGAAGGATTTTTCGACACCCTGCACTTGGGCAGATACGCGGTCAGGATGAACCCCGGAACCGATTTCAAGCAACTCCTGAATGAGGCGGTGGAGAAACTCACACCCAATGTGATACGGAATGTGGACCAGAAACAGGCCACCAGGACCGACACCAGCACCACCTTGCAAGAAACCAAGCCAGGGTCGTATTACATCAAAGATGGATTATTATACCAATTTATCAATGGTCAAGGTGTGGTCATCAAGACGCGTGGGCCGGGAGTCGAAGGGGGCAAAACTTACGCCGAGAAAGAAACCATCAAGAGACTTATCCCGATCCGGGACGCCTTGCGGGAGGTCTATGCCGCCGATGCCAGCCAGGATCCGCAACGGGCAGCCGCAGCGCGGAAAGAATTAAACCGGGTGTATGACGCCTTTGTGGCCGAACGCGGACCGATCAACAAGACTGTTGTTCACACCAGCAAGGCCACACCCGTGCAACAGGAAAAAGCGCGCAACGCGGCCAGGGAACTGGCCGACGAATCCGGCGCGATATTCGATGAGGGCACCTTTGATCCAACCGCCATGTTGGCGGCAGGAAAAACCCTCACAGAAATTGCCAAAGCGCGGCAGATGGCCAAGGAGCAAGCAGGCGATGCCTGGTATGACGGTTCCATTGACCCTGCTGATCTGGCGAACAATGAATGGTTCACTTATCCCAACATCGACCCGTTCAAAGAGGATCAAGAGAGTTATCGCTTGCGGGCCATAGAAAAATATGACCCGGATACCGGAAAAGCAGAAAAAAGAGAGGTGTTTTTCCAGAATCCGATTGCCTTGGAGAAAAAGGCTGAAATCAATACGGTCAAGGATGCTTTGCTGTTTGCGCTGAATCAAACAGGCCGCGTGGATATGGAGATTATCATGCGGGAATCCGGAAAAAGCATGGATGAGGTCATCAAGGAGCTTGGTGACACGATTTTTCTGGTGCCGGGGACCAGGAATCAATTCGTGACCGGAGACGAATACTTGAGCGGCCCGGTGAAAGACAAATTGCGCGAGGCGTTGACCGCAGCCGAAGAGAACCCTGCCTTTGATCGGAACGTCGAAGCGTTGCAGGCCGCGCAACCCAAGCCTCTTCCAGCAGAAGATATTTTTGCCCGGTTGGGTATGCACTGGATTCCCAAAAAAACGGTCAAGGAGTTCGCGGACGCGCTTGGGCTTACGAATGTGCAGGTTATGTACTCGGAAGGGACCGGAGAATGGTCTGTCACCGGAAACGAGTGGACAGCCGCAGCAACCAGCGACTGGGGGACACAGGACAAGAGTGCCATCGAGTTGTTGGAAATGGCTCTCAACAAGCAGTTGCCGAAAGTATGGACGAAGGGCGGACCAGACGGCAAAACGAGAATCCTGGATGTGACCAAGACCGACGCAGCGGTCAACAAACTGAATGACTTGCAAGAAAGGTTTGAGGCTTGGGCGTGGGAGAATCAAGAACGGTCTGACATGTTAGCTGAAATTTACAATGATCGCTTCAACAACAGTGTGCCACCTGGTCAAGTGGATGGCAGTTACCTGACGACACCAGGGATTTCGGCAACCTGGAAATGGATGAAACACCAGCTTTCCGTTATCGCCCGAATCATCATGCACGGCAACACCTACATCGCTCATGCCGTGGGTGCGGGCAAGACGGCTGAAATGATTGCCGCAGGCATGGAGATGCGCAGGCTTGGCATGGCCAAAAAACCGATGTTCACGGTGCCGAACCATATGCTCCTCCAGTTTACCCAAGAATTTTATGAACAGTATCCAAACGCGAAACTGATGGTGGCCGACGAAGAGCAGTTCCACACATCGAGGCGCAAGCAGTTCGTGGCCGACGTGGCCAACCAGGATCTGGACGCAGTGATCATCACCCATTCGGCGTTTGGCAAGATCCCGGTCAGTCCAGAATTCCAGGATTCCTTGATCAAAGAGCAGATTGACCTGTTTCGGAACAAGCTGGAAGAAGCCAAGGGAACCAGGGACGAAGAGAGTAAATTTACGGTAAAAAAAATCGAAAACATGATCCAGAAGTTTGAACAAAAACTTTCAGCAAATGACAGTAAACAAAGAGATAACACGTTCAATTTCGAGCAGTTGGGGGTTGATTTCCTGTTTGTGGATGAGGCGCACAAATTCCGCAAACTCTCTTTTGCCACGGTGCAGAATCTGAAGGGAATTGATCCCATCGGTTCGCAAATGGCGTGGGATTTGTTTGTCAAAACGCGCTACCTGGAATCGCAAAATCCCGGCAGAAATCTGGTTCTGGCTTCCGGTACGCCGATCACGAACACCATGGGCGAACTGTATACGCTTCAACGGTATATCCAACCGAATGCACTCAAGAAGGCCGGAATCAACAGCTTTGACGACTGGGCGGCCTTGTTCGGGGCGGCGAAAACACAAAACGAGCGGGGCGTGACTGGGGCTTATTCTCAAATCACCCGGTTTGCTGAGTTCATCAATGTGGCGGATCTTTCCAGGATGGTGCGCCAGGTGATGGACGTTGTGACTGGCAAGCAGTTGGACGAATTCATCACCCGGCCACAAATGGAAGGCGGGAAGCGCATCATGCATGTTTTGGAAGAACTGCCCATTCTGAAGGCGTACACAAAACACTTGGCAAAACGTCTGGAAGCCATCCAGAACCGTAGCGGCAAACCTCAGAAAGGCGATGACATTCTCTTGAAGATCATCACCAACGGGAGACAAGCCGCTTTTGACATGCGGTTGATCGACGCCTCTTACCCCAATGATCCAGGCAGCAAACTGAATACCATTGTCCGCAACGTGTTTGATATCTGGGAAAAGACCAAGGATCACACGTTTTACAAGCCAGGGAGTGACATCGTTGTTGACAAAGGGCCAGCCACACAAATCATCTTTGCTGACCAGGGGGTCAATCCCAAAGGGGGATTCCACGGTTACGCCAGGATGGTGAATGACTTGGTGCTACTGGGGGTTCCGAGGAACGAGATTGCGATTGCCAACGATTATCCAAAGACGACCGACAAGCAAAAACTGTTTGGCAAGGTCAAACGAGGGGAAATCCGCATCCTGATTGGATCAAGCGAGAAGCTTGGGACAGGCACCAATGTTCAAGACCGCTTGTATGCGATTCACAATGCAGACCCTCAATGGTTCCCTTCAGCCGACGAGCAGCGGGTGGGCCGGATCATTCGCAAGGGTAACCTGAACAAAAGTGTCGAGATCCACGATTACGGGGTCAAGGGAACTTATGACGGCCAAATGTGGGGCATTATGGCGCAGAAAGGTGGGTTTATCGAAGCCTTCATGCGCGGGGATCCGAACATGCGACGCATGGAGGACTTGAGCGAGAAATCCATGTACGAGCAAGCCAGTGCCATGACCGTCACGGACCCACGGGTGATGGAACTGGTCAACGCCATGCAGGATCTGGACACCGCGATGAGGAAACGGTCTGCTTATTACAGCGACCAGAGCAACATCAGGTATAACATTGCCGCGCTCACCAGGGATATCAGCGGCTACGAAAAGCGGATATCACGGATCGAGGCGGATATCGCCAGTCGAATCGACACGTCCGGGAACAAGTTTATGGCGACCATCAACGGGACCGGCTACACCAAGCGGGACAAGGCCGGAGATGCAATCCTGAATGCCATGCTTGACGCGAAGGGGAAAGCAGAACAAACAAATTCTGAGGTATTTACAACCATTGGTACGATTGGCGGATTTAAGCTGTCTGTTGAAGTGCAACGCGGCATGGATAAACGAAATTTCTTGGATCCATCACTGGTTCTGCAACTGCAATCTGGCAAGAGGTTGTGGTGGGGTCATTCTGTCGCAAACTCGACCGGGATCGTACAGGCTGTGGAGAGTGCCATTCGATCTCTCGACAACGACTTGGCAGTGACCAAAGAAAAACGGCAAAAATCCGCCACCAGCCTTGCCGAATACGAAAAACGGGTTGGGACACCTTTCACAGGGCAGGAACGGATTGATGAATTGCGAACCAAGGTATCGGAACTGGAAGCCGACTTGCGGGCCAATCCTTTCAAGGTAGGCGTTGGTGAGGATGACAAGGGGGAGCATTGGGATTTTGGCGATATCAGTGCCAACCTCGCAGAACCACACGACGAATCAAGCCCAATAGACAAGAAAGACCCGGATTTGGCAACAGAACAACATGAACCGAATCCAGCTATCGAACCAAGCCCAACAGACAAGAAACACCCGGATTGGGCAACAGAACATGAGCAAGAGACAGGGGGACGGGTTGTTTACAGTGGTTCGGATGTGGCCTTGCTGGAGGGGTTTGGTACGACTACTGGCAATCCTTTGTATGTCGGTATTGCTCGCAAATTCAGGAGTCGTACCAATCGTGATATCGAAGTTTTCAATGGTAACTTATTTTCAAAGGAAGAAAAAGAAGAGTTGATTGCTGCAAAAAAAGCATTGCTGGAACAGGACAAGAAAGCCTTCGACAAGAGACCGAATGGACCATTTCATGATAAAGAAATGCTCGCTGCATCTGACAATATGCCCATAAATCTTGTCAATACAGCAAAAGGTTGGATTGAGTTGCTTGGCATGCACAATACCAGAATTTTTTTGACCACGATGGAAGATGCCAGTGATATCAATCAAGCGCAAAAACATGGCTTGAATGGACCTTTCGCGGCTGTTCGAGGTGCAGTAATGGATGGCGCGCAGCAGGGTGGTTCAAGAAAAATTGCGAATAATGATTTTTATGTAGCCATCAAGCTTGCCAAACGGACATCGCAGAATCTTGAAATTTTAGCTCATGAGATTGGACATATTTTCGAGCAAACCGAATATACCAAAGCAGACATGGCAACAAAAAACGCGATTAACGATGCCTATAAAAATTGGCTGAAAACTGCTGGACAGACAACTGGAAAAGATTGGGTGCTTAATATGCGTGCGCATACGATGGCAAAACTGACAAGAATAAAAGACGGCGGCACAGGGGCAGACGCTCCTCCATACTGGCGATCTTTTTCAGAGTTCTTTGCTGATCAAGTGTCTCGTTGGGCGGTATCGAGCGAAAAACCCATGAGCGTGGTGGAGACATTTTTTGCCCGCGTCGCGTCAGGCTTGAGACGACTCTACAGCAGTCTGGCCGGTCAACGGTTTTTACCCAATGCCGTATTTAAAAAATATTTGGACGCCCGTTCCAACCCTGACCTGTTGCAGGGGGCCATGGAAAAAGAAAAAGAGCCTGCATTACGAGCAAGCCTCTTGGTCCCACACAAACCCGCCTCTGGCGGGTTTTTTAATGGGGGTGCCACTCAAGGCGACATCTCCGTGACCGAAATCAAATCCGCTTTGGAACCAATCCTTTCCCAATGGCAGAACAGACCAGAGGTGATGGTGGTGGATAGTTTCAAAGATCTGCCACAGAGCATCCAGAAGTGGGCGACCTCGCGGGATGTTCAGGATCGTATGAACGCAGCGTGGAAAGGGAACCAGATATACATCGTGGCCAACATGATGAAAAACGCCGAGCATGCTCAACGTATCCTGTTGCATGAGGGGGTGGTGCATTACGGCCTGCGGCAGATGCTGAACAATACCGAGTTCGACAAACTCCTCTCCGATGTGGCCAAGGCGCATGAGAAAGAGGTGCAAGCCGTGGCAGATCTGCGCGGCTTGGACATGCAGAACCCAGAAGACCGAATGGAAGCGGCGGAAGAGTTGTTGGCCACGCTCGCCGAGCCAGAAAAAAATCCCTCGTTGATGGATCGGATCTGGGTCGTGGTGCAAAGAGCCATCCGTGCTTTGGGGTTCAAATTGCATTTCACCCACCCGGAAATTCGTGTTCTCTTGGCCGCATCTGCGCAAAATTTGCGTGACGGGACAAGAATTTCCGCTGTGGAAGCCCATGGGGACATCAACAGAGCTTCCATCCAGGATATCAAAGAATCTTCAAAATATTGGGTATCAGACGCCATCACCAAAGCAAAACCATTCACTTTGGGACTCCTTGGCGGAAGACAACTTACAGAAATCTACGCGCACATCTTCCCGAACGCCGGTAAGCAACTGAAAGAGTTGGAATCTGCCATTCAAGATATGGGCGCGAAAATCAACAAAGAGATTCAAGAGGCTGGTATTCTTGCGGACAGATGGTTGAAATTGGGCAAAAAAACGGCTGATCAGCTTGCTGAGGTGATGCACTTGGCCACGGTTTATGAATTCCACCCAGATGAGAAATTCAGTGATGGCGACTTGAAAATGGCAAAATTGTCATACGCATCTGCTCAGAGGGCTGTAAAAGCCTTCCAACAAGGACATGACCTGAACGATTTAAACCCTGGAGAACGTGAAGATTTTGAGACACTCAAAAAGGCCGTGCAGGACAGCAAAGCATCGACCATTGGCAACGGCTTAGCCGAAAATGTTGGTATTGCCATGATGAATCAATTTGGTGAAAAATGGATTTTAGGAAATCTTTTATCGTCAAAAGCTCTTTCTGATGCTTCCAACACTCAAGAGGATCGGGATAATGGCGCGGCTCTTTTCAACGGATTGGACGCCAAGACCAAGGCGCAGTACAGGCAGGCAGCGAAAACAGGATCTGCCAAAAGCCAACGAAAATTGAATGCATTCAAAAACGGTCATGAAATGGGCAAATTGGATGTTTTTGAAAAGAATGAATATGAGAGGCTTCAAAAATGGATTGTCCGTTCTGCAAGACAAGAAAAAAGAGAAAGCGAACGCGCCAAGCAAGCTGAAATCGGTATTTTATTGTATGACAACCTGACCGAAGAAGCCAAGCAAGTCTATAAAGATGCCAGAAACGCATATGTCAAGACAGAAAAAGATAGATTGAACAGCCTGATAACTCGAATCGAACAGGAAGGTATTCCTTTATCAACAAAAGGTGCTGGATCCATTGCAGCTTTGAAGTACAAATTTGAAAAAGCTGCTTTCAGTCGCGGCCCCTATTTCCCCTTGCAGAGATTCGGAAAATTTACGGTCTATGCGACTGGGAGAGGCATGGATCCCTATTTCTCCATGGAAGAAACACCCAAAGACCAGCGTGCCATGGCAACCACACTCCGACAAATGGGTTACACAACCATTGAAATGGGATGGAAAGGTGAATTTACCGAGGCACAAAAGGAAACATCCCCTCAATTTGTCAAAGATGTTATCAAAAGTATTGGAAGTAATATTATAAACAAACCAGATGAGCAAACGAAAGAAAACAATATGATGTTGGAATTTCTTCAACGCGAGGTTTGGCAAGCCTATTTGCGCACCATTCCACAATTGTCGATCAGCAGAAAATTCATCCACCGCAAAAAAACGCTTGGGTGGTCTACAGATGCCTTGCGTGGATTTGCTCAACATATGGACCATGCGTCAAGACAAATTGCAAAAATGGTGTTTGCCCCGAAAATGCAAGCTGCATTGGATACCATGGCAGAAGAAATTGCGGGGAAACGCACCGTATTCAAAAAAGTGGAGATCAACGGGAGAAAAGTGATTAAAGAATTCCATGAAAAATTGGAAGGTAATGACCGGGTGGCACCAGAAAATCGAATCAAGGCGGAAATGGTCTTGAATGAGATGGTTCAGAGGCACAAGTTGGTGATGAATCCCCCTGGTTCCGTTATCGCTAATACGGCCAATGCCGTTGGTTTTTTGATTTATCTTGGTTTCTCCCCTGCCGCAGGAATTGTCAACCTCATGCAAACCCCCATGGTGGCCTTGCCGCTTATTGGGGCGAAATACGGTTTCAAGGCAACATTGGCAGCCTACGTTGGCGTGATGAAGGAGTACGGATCTGGGTTGAAAGATGGGGGCTATCTGACCGACAAGACATCTCTGCCAGAAGAAGAAAGAAGACTGCTCACAAAAATGGTGAATGACGGCGATATCACCCTTACCCAAGTCATGGACCTCATCGGTCTTGGCAGTGATAGCGGTGCAAATCCATTAAA
>JAMOBH010000223.1:0-9454 GCA_039908085.1 Magnetococcus sp. YQC-5 | reverse complement strand
GGATGGTCGATGAGGGGCATGAACTGGCCAGCCATGGCATGCGTCATGTGCGTGTGTTTCGGCAGACTCCGCATGAATTCCTTGGGGACGCGCGCCAGTCGCGTATGCTTTTGGAGCAGCTCGGTGGGGTGCGGGTGCTAGGCTATCGGGCTGCCACGTATTCCATTGGCCAACGGAATGCGTGGGCGTTTGAGGTGCTTGGCGAGGCCGGTTATCAGTACAGTTCCAGTGTGTATCCCATCCGGCATGATTTGTATGGTTGGCCAACGGCTTCGAGAACCCCTTTTTGGCCCAGTGGTGTGCCGGGGCAGGGGGTTTTGGAGATCCCTGTGGCCACGTTGCAATTTGGCCAGCACCGTATTCCTTGTGGGGGTGGGGGTTTTTTTCGTTTGTATCCTTATGGGGTATCCCGTTGGGCTTGGCGTCGCTTGAATCATGGGGAAAAAAGACCTGGGGTCTTTTATTTTCATCCTTGGGAAATGGATCCTGGTCAGCCTCGGATTCAGGGGATTGGATTGAAGACACGGTTTCGTCATTATCTCAATTTGCGACGGATGGAGGGGCGGCTGACGGCTTTGTGGCGCGATTTTCAGTGGGGTCGCATGGATCAGGTATTTGTGAATGAGATTCGTGTTGGGTCTTTGGCATGATGTGATGTTTTTATTTTAATGATTTGGATTTGTTTCGTATGCAAAAGATAGTGGTACGTCCTGTGGAAGCGGGCGAAGAGGGGTTGTGGGATCGATTTGTGACCGAGTGTGGGGAAGCGACATTTTTTCATCGGATCGGATGGAAAAAAGTTATTGATGGTGCCTTTGGTCATCGAACTCATTATTTATTGGCCGAATCCTCAGAAGGTCTGCGTGGGATATTGCCTTTGGTGCATCTCAAAAGTCTGTTGTTTGGGAATGCCCTGATTTCAAGCCCATTTTGTGTGTACGGTGGGGTTGCGGCATGCGACGAAGAGGCGCGTTTGGCCTTGGAGTCTGCGGCTGTTCAATTGGCCCAGTCTTGGAATGTGGATTGGTTGGAGTGTCGCAATCAAACCCCCCGGCGTCCTGACTGGCTGGCCAAGGATCTGTATTATACATTCCGCAAGACGATTGATCCTGATCCTGAAGTGAATCTGGCCGCCATTCCCAGAAAACAGCGTGCCGAGGTGCGCAAGGGCAGGGGGGCTGGATTGATTGGCCTGTTGGATGATGCGATTGATGGACGTTGTTATGATATTTATTCGGAAAGCGTGCGCAATCTTGGAACTCCAGTTTTTCCAAGATCGATGTTTCGCCTGCTGAAAGAGATTTTTGCCGAAGAGTGCCAGGGATTGGTGATTGAACGGGAGGGGCGCGGAGTGGCTTCGGTGGTGAGTTTCTATTTTCGGGATCAAGTATTGCCTTATTACGGCGGTGGGGTGCGTCAGGCCCGTGCAATGGGTGCCATGGCATTCATGTATTGGGAGTTGATGACGCTGGCCTCTGGACGCGGGGCAAGGGTGTTTGATTTCGGGCGCAGCAAAGCCGGGAGCGGGTCGTTTGATTTCAAGAAATTTTATGGTTTCACCCCAGAGCCGTTACATTATCGTTATCATCTGGTCAAGGCCATGAAACTGCCGGATGTCAATCCATTGAATCCGAAGTATCGACTCTTCATCAAACTGTGGCAACATCTTCCACTGCCGGTTGCAGAACGTCTGGGTCCATGGTTTTCACAATATCTTGGATGATCACGCAGGCGGCGAGGGCCTGTTGGATTGTTTGATCGCCACCACCACAAAACAGTGGACCGGCAGGTCATGGAGATATTCATGGATTTCGAGCTGCATCCTCTCTACAACAAACCCGGCGGATGTCGCCGCAGCGACCACATGGCCACGGCCATGGACATAACACCCCCCACGTTCAAATCCATCCAGGGGATTGACGACCACAGATTCCCCCTCCAGGTCAGCTTCATTGGGAAAGAGGGTGAAAACAAAACAACCTCCCTTGCGCAGTGTTTGCGATGCAGCCATAAAAACCGGTGACAAATCACCAAAATGAATCAAAGTCGCAGCCGAGGTGATGGCGTCATACGCTTCAGGGTGGCCTGTCATGAATGAAAGTAAATCTTGACAATATAGATTGTCGTAGATCTGTTTCTCTCTGGCTTTTTCCAGCATTTCGGCTGAGAGATCAACACCATCCAACAGCGTGACCCAGTCACGCACCCATTCCCCAACCATCCCGGTGCCGCAACCAGCGTCCAACACGGCCAAGCCCCCCTGCTGGAGGGATTGGGCGCGCAAGGCCTGAGCCACCCATTCGGCTCCCCGATAGGTTGTCTGGTTGTGTTGGTCCCAGTGACGTGCCCGTTTGGAGTAAATGTCCAGCAACATGTCATCAGATGCTCGCGCAGGCAAAGGTTCACATCCCATGGCTGCCAGAGCGAAGCGCGCACTGGCTCGATCCTGTGGGTCGATGGCCAAGGCCTGTCGATAACAGGCGGCTGCCTCTTCAGGTTGTTGCAGTTTGCGCAATGTGTCACCCAGATGCTTGTGGGTCAGGGCGCAATCGGGTTGGTTGGCCAGGGCGTGACGATAGCTTGCCTCTGCTTCCTGCAAGCGGCCCTGTTCATGTAATACATTGCCTAACAGATCGTATGCTCTTGCAGTCTGGGGTTGGATGATCAAAGCTTTACGATAGTAGTGTTCAGCTTCTTGCAGATGGCCCAGTTGTTTGCAGGTCAGACCCAGGTTGAGCAGGGTTTCAGGATGATTCGGTCGCAAGGTTGCGGCTTGGCCAAAAAGTGTCTGAGCCTCTTCCATTCGGCCCAATTCCCTGCATACGATTCCAAGATTGATCATGATATCAACCTGATCCGGTCGGATCAACAGGGCTTTCCGGTAATGGATCGCTGCCATTTCCAGGTGTCCCAACTCTTTTTGCAAGGTGCCCAGGTTGTTCAAGGTCTCGACATGATGGGGGTGGCGGGTCAGTATCTGCTGATAACAGGTGAGCGCATCGGCGAATTGTCCGCGATTTTTCAGAATGACTCCCAGATTGCCATAGGCTCTGACATCATCCGGTTGGAGCGTCACTATGTGACGATAGCACGCTTCGGCCTCTTCCAGTTGGCCTTGTTCTTTCAGGACAATCCCCAGGTTGATGAGGGCATCGACAAAATCAGGTTGGATGCTTAAGGCGTGTCGCAACAGAGTCACAGCATGCTCGTAATGTTTCTGCTGCATGGCGATGAGAGCCTGATTGTTCAGGACAGCCTGATAATGCGGGCTGGATGGTGAGACACGCGCATAACAGGCTGCGGCCTGCGTCAACTCTTTGCGCTGATGGTGTGCCAAGGCTTTGTTCCACCAGGCGTTGTCCTGTTGCATGAGGTTGGCATGCAATCGGGTCTTGCCGGTTTTTCTTTGTGACCGATTCATTGCTGTTTGATGGATTGACTTGGGGTGAAGTCTCCGGCCAACAGGGCTGCCAGATTGTCGGCCAGTTGATTCATGGCTTCGGTTGCGGCACGGGATCGGGCTGCCTGACTGGCTGTGCCAGATGAGGGTTCATAATAGGTGGTGGCACCCTTGACTGAGGGATATCCTGGTGTCAAAGGCTTGCCATCCACTTCCAGTGTGGGCTGGGCTGTGACCGTCACCCGATACTGGTTGGCGCGTCCTGATTTGTCTTCCAGAATCAATGCATAATCCACCGCATCCAGACGAACGCGCAAGTGTCGTTGATCCTTGGAGGGTGGTGTTGTGGCAAACGGTCCGAGGCGGGTTGTGAGCAGTTCATCCAAAACGCGGGTCAAAATGCCATCTGAACGCAAAATGGATTGACCCCCTTCCACAGTCAAGTAGGTTTGGGACCAATGATCACGTGTGATTGCGTTCCGTTCCGCCGGGAAACGATAACCACATCCCATCACACTACAGCTCCAGAGCAACAAAACAGCCCATCCGGTCATTCGTCGTTTATACATGGGTACCTTGAGTGGTTTTATGACTTGACTACAATGTTGATAAGGCGTCCAGGGATCGTCACCATCTTGAGGATGGTTTTGCCGGTCAGATGGCCTTGAATGTTGGGGTCAGCCAGAGCCAGGGTCTCACAAGTGGCCGCAGAGGCGTTTGTCGGAACCTGGATACGCGCCCGCAGTTTGCCATTCACTTGCACCACAATCGTTATTTCATCTTTGATCAATGCCACTGGGTCCACCACCGGCCATACCCATTGGCTCAGTCTGGTGGAGTTGCCCAAGGTCTCTGTCCACAACTCCTCGGTCATGTGAGGGGCCATTGGGTTCAAAAGCACGACCGTGACTTCCGCCAGTTCCCGCATGATGGAAGCCGCCTCTTCGACCAGGATTTCAGGCGTGGCCTGGTTCATGTAGGCGGTCCCGGCGTTGACCAGTTCCATGACTGCGGCAATGGCGGTGTTGAACTGAAACTTCACCATGTCCCTGGAGACTTTGTCAATGGTTTCATGAATTTTGGTTTTCAGTCCACGTAATATTTCATCATGGGCAGGGGAACAAACCGGAACTTTTCCAGAGGTGCGCGCAACCACCAGATGCACAAAACGCCAGACCCGGTTGAGAAAACGCCACGCCCCATCGACACCTGTATCACTCCACTCCAGATCCTGTTCTGGCGGGGCAGCGAACAGCATGAAAATACGTGCGGTGTCTGCCCCATAGCCCCGAATGATGTCATTGGGATCCACAACATTATGCTTGCTTTTGGACATTTTTTCGTTGCGACCGATCTCAATGGGGAAGTCGCACTCACTGCACAGGAGTATGCCATCGCCTTCCCTGGTTTCGTAGGGATAACGCCAACCGTGGGTGGGACAGCGATGGGTATCCTTGCGGACCATGCCCTGGGTGAGCAGACGGGTGAAAGGTTCGTCGCAGTTGACTTCACCGATATCCCGCAACGCCTTGTGGAAAAAACGGGCATACAGCAAATGCAGCACCGCATGTTCCACACCGCCAACGTATTGATCCACAGGCATCCAGTGATTCACCCGTTGGCGGTCCAAAGGAGCGGTGTGACAGTCTGGAGAGCAGTACCGCAGGAAATACCAGGAGGACTCCATGAAGGTATCCATGGTGTCGGTTTCACGCTGGGCGGGTTGGCCACATCTGGGACAGGCGGTATTGCGCCAGTCAGGGTGACGGGCCAGGGGATTGCCAGGCAAGCCCAACAGATCCAGGATATCTTCCGGCAGTTTGACAGGCAGATCTTCAACCGGGACCGGAACCACTCCGCAGCCATCACAGTGAATGAAGGGAATGGGATTGCCCCAGTAGCGTTGTCGGGAAATGCCCCAGTCCCGCAGGCGGTATTGGGTGGTGACCCGTCCGATTTTTTCTGCTGCGAAACGTTCGGCGATTCTTTGTTTGGCTGTTTCGTTGTCCAGACCGTCAAACAGGCCGGATCTGGTCAGGATCCCTGGTCCTGTATAAGCCTCGGTCATGGTGGCAGGATCCAGAGTGACACCATGGGGTTGAATCACCACCCGAATCTTCAGTCCATGGGCGCGAGCGAATTCGAAATCCCGTTGGTCATGGGCGGGTACGGCCATGACCGCTCCGGTTCCATAGCTCATCAACACGAAATTGGCAATGAAGATCGGCAGGTCCGCGCCCGTGAAGGGATGAATGGCCATCCATCCGGTATTGAATCCCTTTTTTTCCATGCGTTCCAGGGTTTCTTCGCTGGTTCCGGTTTGTTGGCATTCCAGGATGAAGGCCGCAGCCTTGGGGTTGGCGAGGGCCAATTGTTTGGCAAGGGGGTGTTCCGGGGCGATGGAACAAAACGTCACCCCCATGATGGTGTCAGGACGGGTGGTGTAAACAGATAAAATGTCATGTGATCCCTGGATGGCAAACGAGAATTCAACACCGTGACTTTTGCCGATCCAGTTGGTCTGCATGGTGCGGACGGTTTCTGGCCATCCGGTCAGGGTGGGAATGCTTTGTAACAATTCATCCGCGTAATGGGTGATTTTAAGGAACCATTGGGACAGTTCCTTGCGCTGCACCGCTGCACCGCTACGCCACCCTTTGCCATCAATCACCTGTTCGTTGGCCAGTACGGTTTGATCCACCGGATCCCAGTTCACCAGGGATTGTTTGCGATACACTAGTCCGCGTTCATACAATTTTAAAAACAAAACTTGTTCCCATTGGGCATATTCAGGATCACAGGTCGCAAATTCCCGATTCCAGTCATAGGCCAGACCCATGGATTTGAGTTCCTGGCGCATGGTGTTGATATTGGAGTGGGTCCATGTTTTGGGATGGGATTTTTGCGCGATGGCGGCGTTTTCAGCAGGCATGCCAAAGGCGTCCCACCCCATGGGTTGCAAAACATTGCGTCCCAGCAGGCGTTGATGCCTGGCGATGACATCGCCGATGGCATAGTTGCGCACATGTCCCATGTGGATGCGGCCTGAGGGGTAGGGGAACATGACCAGGAGATAGAATTTTTCCCGTGAGGGATCTTCGGTGGCCAGGAAACTTTTTTCCTGTTCCCAAATGCGTTGCCACTTGGCTTCCACCGATTGGGGATTGTATTTGTTCATGGGTTTGATTTTTTGTGGGTTGAAGGCATGGTGACCATGGACCGGATGGCGATGGTTTTGGTGATCCTGGGATCAGGTTACCATAATCAAACAGAGGCAGCAAACGGATGCGTGGGATCCGGTACCATTTTTTGATCGGTATGGGTGGTGTTTTTGAATTGGAATCAGATGTTGTTTCTGCCATGGTTCATTATCGTCTTTGAATGGACGAGAACAAACCATGGCAGATCAGCGTGATGGTATCGTTTGACGCTGCCAAGGTGTTTGGCAGGATCAAAATGGATTCACGGCTTTGAGTGTGACGACACGTGAGCTGTCGTAAGCATGAACAGAAGGTGTGACTTATTTTTTGTTCAGGCTTTTGCGGAACGTCTTTTTGACCCGGTCAGCTTCTTGACGAGCGGCTTCGGCTTCGAGGCGAGCGGCTTCGGCATCCCGTTCTGCTTTGAGGCGAGCGGCTTCATTCCGTTCCATTTCCATGCGGGCGTTGCGAGCGGCTTCGTCGGATTGGGAATCCGTGGTGGTTGGCTCCGCAGGCTGGCTGGCGCAACCAGGCAGGGTACTACCGATGACACCGGCGAGCAACAGAACGGGGATGATTTTGTAACCCTTCATGTGTGAGTCTCCTTTGCTGTACAGATCTAAAAGCGATAATGTGATCAATCCATGCTTGGCATGAATGCCGAGCAACTTTTTCTTTTTTTTCTTGTTTGGCCTGGTCTTGCTTGTTTTGTTTTTTTGTTGTGTTTAAGCCTGTCAAACCAACATTTTGCCAAGTATACTGTAAAAAACGGGAAAAGTCTCATAAAAAATTTTTTTCCGTGTTTTTTTTGTTGTACTTTTTGGCATTTTTTTTGCTAAAAGCGGCTGGTTTTGTTGGTTTCAAGCATTCATGCCCATTCGAGTGTCTTTATAGATGGGGTTCATTTGGCAATCGTTTGGCAGTCTTGTTTTGATTCTCGCAATGTTTGTACCAATATTTACTGTTTGCGACGCCAAAATCCCAACATGTTGCGACGGCTTACCTGGCGGTTCAGGGTCGAGGCCATGGAAAGGGATGGGGGCTTGGGGGGTGGTTCTCCCAGGGCCGCAGCAAGGGCTGCGTGCGGCGTATCGTAATCCTGGGTGTGGTGGAGCAGGGTTTCAACAAAATAATGGCCTGTTTCCGGCTCCCTGGCAATGACCACCGGGACCAGGCGATGCTCGTCCACCGTGAGCAGAACCCCTTGGCCTGGGGTAACGTAGCCTGAGGCATCGGTGGTCAGGGAGATGGCGTACTGGATGGGGGGAGGCTGGCCTGTGTGGGGATGGTGCCAAAAAATCCGTTCCACGGCCCAGGGGGTGACCATGAGTGCCTTGATGGTCAGCAAGGTGGTGTCGGTTGGGGACTGGATGGGCATTTCCATGTTGATGGTGATGGGCAAACGTCGGTTGATGGTTGGATCGTCCATGGGCAAGTCGCGCAGAATGCGTTCCGCGCTCACTTGCAGGGCCACCGGGTCAGGCCAGCGGCAGTCCCAAAGCGGTGCGGTGGTCTCCAAGGGTGCTGTGGTTTCCAATGGGTTCTCCATGATGGGGCGTGAATCAGAAAAACAGTCCATCCAGGGGGCTTGAGGCCGTGGCGTAGAGTTTTCTGGGAATGCGACCCGCCAGATAGGAGGCGCGGCCTGCTTCCACGGCTTTTTTCATGGCCGTGGCCATCAGAATGGGATGGTTGGCTCCGGCAATGGCGGTATTCATCAACACGCCGTCGCAGCCCAGTTCCATGGCGCGGGCCGCATCCGAGGCGCAGCCAACCCCTGCATCCACCAGAATCGGGACCGTGGCCTCTTCGATAATGATGCGGATGGTATAGGGATTGCGCACCCCAAGGCCGGAACCAATCGGGGCGGCCAGGGGCATGACTGCCACACAGCCCATCTCGGCGAATCGTTTGCATAGATAGGGGTCGTCTGTGGTATAGACCATCACCTTGAATCCTTCCGCAATGAGGCGTTCTGCGGCAATCAGGGTTTCCGGGTTGTTGGGCCACAGATATTTGGGGTCGGAGAGGACTTCCAGTTTGACCAGATCCCAGCCTCCGGCTTCTCTGGCCAGACGCAGGGTGCGCACGGCGTCATCGGCGGTATAGCAGCCAGCGGTATTGGGCAGGTAGAGATATTTTTCAGGATCCAGGTAGTCGGTGAGCATGGGGGCTTTGGGATCGCTGATGTTGACCCGGCGGACGGCCACGGTGACGATTTGGGCACCAGATGCAGCCACGGCAGCAGCGGTTTCTTCAAAATCTTTGTATTTCCCTGTTCCCACCAGCAGTCGGCTTGTGAAGCTGCGGCCAGCGATGATCAACGGGTCGTCTGTTGGTGGTTCTGGCGCGCCGCCGCCAATAAAATGGACGATTTCAATTTTGTCTCCTTCGGTCAGAGTGGTTTGGACAAACTGGTCCCTTGGGATGACAATCAGATTGCGTTCCACGGCAACGCGTCGGGCATCGAAATGCAGGTGGGTCAACAGGTCGGCAATGTTGATGGCGTCCGGCAGGGTGGTGGAATCGCCGTTCAATAGGATTTGCATGGTGATTTTTCCTTAGATTGTGTGACGTTTGTTGCGATGATGCCATGCTGTATGCTTGAGTTTCAAGACTTGAGTGACTGGATGAAACGTCAAAAGCAAAAAAATCGTTTGAAATGCGTTGCTGTTATGCGTTGATTTTGCCAAACTTACTGGGTGCCGGAATTTCTTGATCACCCATTGTCTGGCAGAGTGCGTTTTGTGTGCAAGGTTCGTGGTTGCGGAACAATAAACCCTCAAGACCTCGGGGGGCGGTGAACCGCCCCCCAACCCCCCCACCCTTTTTTTTTAATAATTATTAAAAAAAA
>JAMOBH010000545.1:0-1842 GCA_039908085.1 Magnetococcus sp. YQC-5 | reverse complement strand
TCCAGGCCATGGACGAGGGTGACACCAAAACGCCAGAGAGCAAGGTGATGGAGTCCCTGCGCAACCTCGGCACCCTGTGGGATGAATTGTTCCCCGGCGAGCAGGCGCGACTGCTGCAATTGCTGGTAGCAACGGTGGCTGTCAGCCACCAAGGGGTTTCCGTGCATCTCAAAACCGGCGGGCTGAAAAGCCTGCTGACCGAAATGGATACCGACAACGAAGGGAGCACAGCATGAAAGCAACAATGAGCGAGGACGGCAGCATTCTGGTGGTTCACATCCCCATGCGTCTCAAACGGTGGGGTGCCAAGACGGAAATTATTGCGCCTCCGGGTGCTCCGGACTGGGCACCGCCCCCGCCGTCGCCCCAGCAGGCGATGCTCAAGGCGTTGGGACGCGCTCACCGGTGGCTGAAGATGCTGGAGTCCGGCCAGGTTGCCTCCATGCGAGAGCTGGCTGAACAGGAAAAGATCGACAGCTCGTACATGTCCCGCATCCTGCGCCTGACGCTGCTGGCACCGGATATCATCCGCGCCATCCTGGACGGTCGCCAACCGGAGTCGCTCACCCTGGCCGATCTCATGGAGCCGTTGCCGATGCTGTGGAGCGAGCAGAGGGAGAGACTGGGGTTTCCAACGGACTGTTGACAGGAACACTCTCCAGATAGAGGGTATCCCAACTGAAATCCTGATCATGTGGCCAAGCGACATAGCCTGATACGGCCCGCACGCGGCGGAAATAGGCGGGGTTACGCAATTCCTGAAAAATGCCCTTGTCCAAGTAGGGCGTTACATCGAAACGCCTGCGTTCTCCGTTGGCAAAGGCCAGCACCAGAAAGAAGGTCTCCTCTGGTTCCACGGCAACGACCCTTAGATTGCTCATGTTTGCCTCACTTCAACGGATCAATGGGAAACAGTGGATGCCCTTCCATGGCCAACTTCCAGTCAGCCATTAATTCGTCACGATGGAGTTCAATCCATGCCTGGACGAGGCGAGTCTTTGCTCTGGGCAACTCGCCTGCCAGAATTTCCCCATCCTCGATTCCGAACACAGCGTTCATCTCGCCATACTCCGCGTGGAGATGGGGAACATGATGCCGTTTGGCATCGAAAAAGAATATGCGGATAATCAACCCGTAGAACATCGAAACAACCGGCATTTGTCCTCTTCCTGCACGCACCCAGTGGAAGTATCTCTTGCACGAAATCATTGGGACAAGGATTTGACTGCCGCTTTGCGGCCCGCTTTTCCAGGTGCCAAGGGGCGTTGCAGCAGAGACTCCAATCTGGAAACAAACGATGTGTCTCCTAATGGTCGCCCCGTTCTTTCATGTTTTCGCAAAAGCTCTGCATCCTCTTCAGAGAGGTTTCTGGCAAGGAATGTGCCCCAATCTCCCACCCGTGTCAACAAAGGGAGGGATTTGACCAGTATATCATCTCTTCCGGCAAGGTGCGCATGGGCACTGCTCCATGGGTAATCTGCTGGAGCTTCAACAATACGAGCCCGTACCGGATTGAGTTCCACGTAGCGCGCCGCCAAATAGAGGTGCGCCTCATCCATGGGGAAGGAGGCGAACCGACCCTGCCAGAGATGCCCACGCCATTTTTCTCGAAAGTTGATATGCCGGGTGTAACGCCGATGAGCCTCACCAACGGCCCTGCGCAATCCTTCTTCGGAACCGGGTACGACGATCAAATGCACGTGGTTGGGCATCAGACAATAGGCCCACACCGCAACCTCATCACGTCACCCAACGGGGGAATCGACGGCAGCGGGCTTTTTTCCTGGATGATGACTATCGCCTCTATCTCGAGTTGATGGCCGAGTGGTGTGGCCGAATGGA
>JAMOBH010000222.1:0-9522 GCA_039908085.1 Magnetococcus sp. YQC-5 | reverse complement strand
TATTTTTTATTTTTTATTTTTTATTTTTTTAAAATATTAAAAAAAAAGAGGGGGTCTGGGGGATTCATCCCCCAGGGTTTTGACTTTAATTTTTTTTATAATTTTTTGTCCCGACTTGCGTGACAGGCCCATTTCATAAAAAAAATCGCTATGATATAATGGAAAATGTTGAATCTTTCGCGCTTTTCCATGGAGACCTCATATGAATCTGCACAGCCTGTTCGGACTCTTTATATTAATATGTATCACCTGGATTCTTTCGGAACAACGATCTGCGGTCTCCTGGCGGGTGGTGGTCGCAGGGGTATGTTTGCAGATCGGTATTGCCTGGCTGCTGCTCAGAGTACCGATGTTTCAGGGTTTTTTCCTGCTGCTCAATGATGCGGTAGCCGCATTGGAAGAGGCCACCAAGGTTGGCACGACGTTTGTGTTTGGCTACCTGGGGGGCGGAGAGACCCCATTCAAAACAGAACATCCCCATGCAAGCTTCATTCTCGCCTTCCGGGCATTGCCCATGGTGCTGGTGATCAGTGCCCTGTCTGCACTGTTGTTTCATTGGCGCGTTCTCCCCCTGGTAGTCCATTTATTTGCTCTGCTTTTGCAACGCACCATGGGGGTAGGCGGTCCTTTGGGATTTGGTTCAGCCTCCAGTATTTTTCTGGGCATGGTGGAAGCCCCCTTGCTGGTGAAGCCTTATCTGTCGCATATGACCCGCAGTGAACTTTTTGCACTCATGACCGCTGGTATGGCCACCATCGCTGGAACCATGATGGCCCTCTACGCTGGCATCCTGGGTCCGGTGATACCGGAAGCCATGGGACATATTCTTACCGCTTCCATCATTAGCGCACCTGCTGCAATAATGACAGCTCTTGTTTTGATCCCAGAGAAAGATCCATCCACCAAAGCAGAGTTCATCCCGCCACGTCTGGATACTTCTGCCATGGATGCAGTCACCAGGGGGGTTGCCGAAGGGACGCAACTCTTGATCAACATTCTGGCCATGCTGGTGGTGCTGGTGGCCTTGGTGGCCCTGGCCAACCGTATTCTGGGATGGATGCCTGATATCGCTGACGCGCCCGTGACCCTGGAACGACTCTTGGGGTGGTTTATGGCCCCGGTGGTGTGGCTTATCGGTATTCCCTGGCACGAGGCCCCCACTGCTGGCATGCTCATGGGTTCCAAAACCGTGTTGAACGAATTCATCGCTTATTTGAATCTTGCCCATCTTCCACAAGAGGCCTTGTCACCCAGAAGTCGCGTGATCATGACTTATGCTTTGTGCGGGTTTGCCAATCTGGGAAGCCTCGGTATTCTGATCGGCGGCTTGGGATCCATGGTTCCCGCCCGTCGCGAGGAGATCGCCGCCTTGGGCATGCGTTCCATTCTCTCTGGAACCCTGGCTACCCTGATGACGGGTGCTGTCGTAGGTATTTTAATAGAGGAGTAATACTATGAACACACCATTAATTATTATATGGAAACATCACTTGAGCGTTGGCGTGGCTGACGTGGATGACGATCACAAAAAATTGATCAAAATGATCAATCGCTTGTTTGGGGCCACGCTCTCTTCGCAACCAGGAGCGGTTTTGCAAGGTGTCCTGGACGAACTGACCGATTACGTAGTCCGGCATTTTGCGCGAGAAGAGGATTACATGCTCCGCCTGGGATTTTCAGATTATCAAGCCCATAAAGAGGATCATCACAGATTGATCGAGTCGGTTGGGGTATTTACGGAGCAGATCCTGTCAGGCGTGGCATTCAACATAAAAGACCAAATTGAACACATACTGCGTGACTGGCTGGTCACTCATATTCAGGTGTATGACAAACAAATGGGTCAGTTTCTGAATGAACAGGGGATTCGTTGAGATCACCTCAACACTCAAGATGGAATGGATATCATGAACACTCCCTTGGTCAGATTCTTGTTTCGTCCCTTGCTGTGGATGAGTAAACGCCATGAATAACTATTTGCATGGTATTTTGAAACATATCAATGATATTATTCTAATCATGGGGGAAGAAGGCGTGATACAAATGGTCACGCCAAGCATCACACGTCACCTGGGTTATGTATCAGATGCCTTGCTTGGAAGTCATATATCTTTATTGGCGGAACCGGGTGATCTGGCATCATTGCTCTCATGGATGGATACCGCTTTTTGCAAAAAACAGGACGTGTTGGATCAACAGGCCCGCTTTGTTGGCGCAGATGGCTCCATCCATTGGTGGCGTTGTTCGCTTGCGACCCTTGAGGATGAAGCAGATCATACACCTGTTCTACTTCTTAGTGCCACTGATGTCACCAACCAGAAAACAGAGGCAGAGGCCTTCCGCATCACAGAAGAAAAATTTCGCGCCCTGTTCGATTCCACTGGCGAAGGTGTGTTGTTGTTGGGCCTGAACGGCTTGATGGATTGCAACGACAAGGCAGTGGAACTTTTTGGCTGTCGTGACCGGGAGGATTTGTTGAGCAGGCAGATCCAAGAGTTTTGGCCTCAGCGGCAACCAGGCGGCGAGTTGTCAGTGGATTTGGCGGAAATGTGGCGCAACAGGGCGTTTGAAGAAGGGTCGGTCTCTTATGAATGGCTCTACTTGCGCATCGGCTCTGGCGGTGAATTTCTCGCCGAGGTATTACTCAACGCCTTGGCCATGGGGGCTTTTCCGGCGTTGCAGGTCGTGGTGCGGGACATCACCAACCGCAAGATCATGGAGGCCCAATTGCTCGCCGCCAAAGAGGCAGCCGAAGCGGCCAGCAAGACCAAGGGGGAATTTTTGGCGAATATGAGCCATGAAATTCGCACCCCTATGAATGCAATCATCGGCTTGAGCCGCTTGTGTTTACACACCGAGTTGACCCACAGACAACAGGATTATCTGCTCAAGGTGCATGGTGCTGCCAATTCGTTGTTGCGTCTGCTCAACGACATCCTGGATTTTTCCAAAATCGAGGCAGGCCAGTTGGCGATGGAACGGATGGATTTTTCCCTGGAGGAAGTGTTACGCAACATGATTTCACTTGTCAGCGAAAAAAGTGCTGTCAAAGGGTTGGAATTACTATTGAATACCGGCGTGAATGTGCCCCCCAACCTGGTGGGAGATCCCCTGAGGTTAGGGCAAATACTGACGAATCTGGTCAACAATGCCATCAAGTTCACATCAACAGGTGAAATCGCCATTACCACAGAACTCCTGGAAGAGCTGGAAAAGAGTGCTGTATTGCAATTCACGGTCCGTGATACCGGCATTGGCATGACTCAGGAGCAACTGGGCAAACTGTTTCGAGAATTTTCCCAGGCAGACGCTTCCACCACCCGCAAATACGGCGGCACCGGGCTTGGATTGACCATCTCCAAGCGTCTGGTGGAAATGATGGGGGGTCAGATTCATGTCGAAAGTACGCCGGATGTCGGCAGTCGTTTTATTTTTACGGTTCGTTTGGACAAGTCGGAAAAAATATCAGAGCCGTGTTGTATCCCCACATCGGATTTGCGCGGTTTGCATGTGTTGGTGGTGGATGACAACGACAACGCGCGTACCATCATGAGGGCGTATCTGGAGTCATTCACCTTTCGGGTGACAGAAGCCGTCAATGGTCTCATGGCCGTGGAAAGCGTGGCTGATGTTCAAAAGTCGGGTACTCCTTTTGATCTGGTACTCATGGATATGAAGATGCCGGGCATGGATGGTCTGGAGGCAGCCAGACAAATCAAACACAATACAAGCGACTCACCAGACAGACCACGTATCATCATGGTGAGCGCATATGGACAGGATGAATTCGCGTTGCATGGGGAGGAATCCCTGGCAGGGTTTTTGGTCAAGCCGATCAGTCAAAACACCCTGTTTGAAGCAATCATGCGTGCGTTTGGTCATGGAGAGACCAGACGGGTTTTCCCAACGGTCACTCTTAACGGGCAACGGGCCAGGGAGCTTTTGGCAGGGGCGCATCTGTTGCTGGCTGAAGATAATGAAATCAATCAACAAATCGCCCAAGAGCTGCTCGCACAGGTTGGTGTCCGTTTGACCATGGTTGAAAATGGTCAGCAAGCCGTGGCAGCCATGGAGTCTGATCATAATCGATTTGACGGTGTGTTGATGGATGTGCAGATGCCCATCATGGATGGAGTCATGGCCACGCAGATCATTCGACAGGGATCAACACCCAAAGATCTGCCCATCATCGCCATGACAGCCAATGCCATGGCAGGGGATCGGGAAAGATGTTTGCAAGCGGGAATGAATGATCATATTGCAAAACCCATTGACCCTGATAATCTGTATCATGTACTGACCCAGTGGATTCAAATACGGCCTAAACCCCTTTCTGCTGACGGTGCGCTGCTTGAGCCTTTGGAGCCGGTGCCGGATCGAGTGCAACCGATGATTTCCACTCAGGTCATCCTGCCTGAATGGCCTGGATTGAATCTTGTGGTCGGGATGAGAAATATGGGGGGCAACGTCGAGTTGTATCAAACAGTATTGCGCAAATTTTCCCGCAGTCAGAAGGATGCACCAGCGCGTTTTTTGCAGGCCATGACAGCAGGCGACTGGGAGTTGGCGCAACGGACGGTTCATACCCTGAAAGGCAGTTGCGGAAGCATCGGGGCCAAGGAACTCGCTCATCTGGCTGAGATACTGGAAAAAGCAGCCAGAGAAGATACCAGCCTGGAATCTGTGCTAAACATTTTGGCACAGCTTGAAGATCTGCTCAGTGACCTGATTTTGGTCTTGGAAGCCTTTTTTCCCGATCCTGTCTTGGTCGAAGACGATCCTGAATGTGTAGCCATGGTGGATTGGCACGCTTTGACGCCACTGTTTCAAACAGCCGCCAAACAATTGCTCATGTATGACGTATTGGTTGAACAGACCTTGCGACAGATCGCGCAATACAGTCTTGGTCCCCAAAACAGAAAGGCCATGGCAGAAATCAAACAGCAATTGGATGCATATGAATATGAATCCGCATTGTCGTTGTTGCAGATTTGGGCGGAACAATTGGGCATTGTTTTGGAAAAAGAGAGTTCCTGATGGATCATTTTACAAGTTCAGATGTTGATCATGCCCTGGCGTTGGTCGGATTTTACGATGAGTCTCTTGTGTTTTTATCATTACTGGCGGCTTGTTTGGGTGCTTATGCCGGATTGTCGGTGATTGATCCCTTGAGCCGGGAAAAAAATCCGATTCTAAGAAAGGTCTGGCTGGTGTTCGGCGCCATCGCGTTTGGCACTGGGGTGTTTGCCATGCATTTCATTGGCATGCTGGCTTTCAAATGGCCCATTCCAGTGCAATATAACCTTGGTTTGACGATTCTCTCCGGGATTCCCGCCATTTTGGCTGCCGGGTGGATGTTGCATTGGATTCATCGCCATCCTGTGGATACGACTCTGCCTTGGGTCGCCGGGGCTTTGGGTGGGGGGGGCATGGGAATCATGCATTATACCGGCATGATGGCCATGCGTCTGGATGCGCGTATGTTGATTGATCCGATCCTTTTTCTGGTGTCGATCCTGGTGGCGGTCCTGTTGGCGATTGTGGCCCTTCAGGCCCGTTCTTTGGCGCGTTGGATTGGATTGAACCCAAATCAAGGTTTGGGACGTCATTTGAGTCCTTTTATCATGACCATGGCCATTGCAGGAATGCATTACATCGCCATGGCGGCCACTCGATTTGTTCCCTGGGAATCCAAACAGGCTGATACTGGTTTCAACATGGATCCGTTGATGTTAAGCATTGGGCTTGCCATTGTTTTCTCAATTCTTATAATTTCTGTTTTACTTGCGATTTATCTTGGCCAGGAACATTCCCGATCGGAAAAAATATTTTTAATATTTTCCAATCTGCTAGAGAAGGGCAACAGAATCCTTTTTGCGCAAATGCTGTCTGTTGCCATGAGTGTGTTCCTGATTGTTTCGTGGGTATTTGTTTATATGCATAATAATATTGACAGATTATCCAATCAATACGGGAGCGCGTTGGAGTTGGATCGGCTGGTCTCAGGGACGGCCCACCATTTTGAATCCATTTTGTTTGATTTGAACATGATTGTGGAAGGCGGAGATCTGGCTGAATTCTTGAACAAAAATGATGATCATGCCAGGGAACGACTGACCCGACAATTTTTGTTGATGGCCCAGGAACGTCGGGTTTACGATCAGATTCGCTTGATTGATGAACAGGGAATGGAGCTGGTGCGAGTCAATGCGCGACCAGATGGTTGTGTGACGGCAGTATCCCCTGCCCGGTTGCAAAACTGGGGCGATCACGAGGATTTTCAAGAGCTTATGGCCCTTTCTGGGGATGCGATCCATGTGTCGCATTTCGAATTGCATCGGGAGCATGGGATGGTGATTGAACCCTATCAACCCATCCTCCGGTTTGCCGCCCCGGTTTTTGATGCTTCTGGTCTCAAACGTGGCATCGTGGTCTTGCATTATCTTGGCTCCACACTCCTGGATACACTTGGCTCTTTGGCCAATACAAAGGATAAAAGTGTCTATCTTGTTGACCAGGAAGGCCACATGTTACTCTCGCCGCTCCCTGGAGAGGCTTGGGGATTCCTGTTCAACCAATCCGGCAGCTTGGCAGACAAATTTCCATCCTTATGGAATTATTTGAAAAATCGTTCTTCAGGAGAATTTGAGACCCGACAGGGGCATTTCATTTTTCAAAGGTTGACAGTGGCCACCCGTGGCGATCTGCAAAAGCGTCTGGTAAGGCAGGATCGCAATTGGACAGTCATCGTGCAGATCGATGAATCGAATTGGTCCTTGCATGACTTGAAAGGGCATCCGGTTGCTTTTGTGGTGTTGCTGTGTGGGGCGTTATTGAGTATTATTATTGCGTGGATTGTAACTTTATTCATTATAACCCGTCGCAACTCCGAACAGGCGGAAGCCACAGCCTTGCGGGAACTGGAATTTCAAAAGCGCGCCCTGGATGAGCATGCCATTGTTTCAGCTACGGACGTCAAGGGTATCATCACCTACGTCAATGACAAGTTCATTGCCATCAGCGGGTATTCCCGTGAAGAACTTCTTGGAAAAAATCATCGACTGGTCAAGTCAGATGAGCATACACCAGCTTTTTTCAAGACGCTGTGGCACACCATCATCAAAGGTCATACCTGGCATGGAGAGGTGAAAAACAAGGCACGAGATGGATCGCATTATTGGGTACGAGCCACCATTGTCCCATTTTTGAACGATCAGGGGAAACCATTCAAATACGTCTCCATTCGTACGGACATCACGGCCATGAAGGCCCTGGAGGCCAGTCTGATGGTCGCCAAGGAGCAGGCGGAAGCTGCGGGACGGGCCAAAAGTGACTTTTTGGCCAATATGAGTCATGAAATTCGAACCCCCATGAATGCCATTATCGGATTGAGTCATCTTTGTTTGCAGACTCAACTGACGGCGAGGCAACAGGATTATATTCGCAAGGTTTACAATGCGGCGACTTCGTTATTGCGTATCATCAATGACATTCTTGATTTTTCCAAAATCGATGCAGGTCGTTTGGATTTGGAGTCCATTGAGTTCACCCTGGAGGAGGTGTTGGGGAATATCGCGTCGATCATTGCTCTGAAAGCTTGGGAGAAGCAACTGGAATTTCTCATGGATACCGATGTGCAAATCCCGCCGTTATTGATGGGGGATCCGTTGCGATTGAGTCAGATCCTCATCAATCTCACCAACAATGCCATCAAGTTTACCGAGCAAGGTGAAGTTGCCATTGAGATCGCTCAGTTGGAAAAGAGTGGTGATTGGATTCGTTTGCAATTTACAGTCAGAGATAGTGGTATTGGCATGACCCCGGAGCAGTTGTCTGGGTTGTTTCAGGCGTTTACGCAGGCCGATTCCTCTGTCACCCGGAAATATGGGGGCACCGGATTGGGGTTGACCATTGCGAAACGATTGATCGAGATGATGAATGGCACCATTCGGGTCGAAAGCAGCCCAGGCCATGGATCCCGTTTTATTTTTGACGTGGAGTTGGGGGTGTCCAACCAGGTGGTTGTCAAGTCATTGCTTCCCAGCTCTGACTTGCGTGGTTTGAAAGTTTTGGTTGTGGATGATAATACAAGTGCGATCAATGTGATGGCAGCCTATTTGACCTCATTCAGCTTCAAGGTGACCAAGGCAGGGCATGCCAAAGAGGCCATGCTGGCGGTCCAGGAAGCGGACATGATGGGAGAACCTTTTGATCTGATGGTCACGGATTACATGATGCCGGAGATGGATGGCATCACTGCGGTGGCCAAAATGCGCCAGGATTTGAGCTTGAGTCGGTTTCCGGTGGTGATCATGGCCACGGCTTATGGCGAGGAGAGTGTGGCCAAACGGGCCGCCCTGGAGGCAGGGGTGAATGGTTTTCTGGTCAAGCCGATCAGTCAGCATGTGCTGTTTGAGTCTATCATGGAGGCCTTTGGTCAGGTCAGGAGTGCTGGGCAGTCAGGTGGTCTGAAGTTTACGGAGGTTCGGGATTTCAGAGGGGTGTTGTCAGGGGCCAGGGTGCTGCTGGTCGAGGATAACGAAATCAATCAGCAGGTGGCGCGGGAACTGTTGGAGCAGGCCAATATCACGGTGCTGTTGGCTGAAAATGGCAAGGTTGCGGTGGATCTGGTGGCCAGAGAACCCCTGGATGGGGTGCTGATGGATGTACAAATGCCGGTCATGGACGGTTTTACCGCGACCCGCGAGATTCGCAAAAATCCCAAATTTACAGATTTGCCCATTCTTGCCATGACGGCCAACGCCATGTCTGGAGACCGGGAACGCTGTCTGGAGGCAGGCATGCAGGACCACATCGCCAAACCCGTGGATCCAGCCGCGATGTTTGCCACCTTGGCCCGTTGGATCAAGCCAGCGAATCCCCAACCTTTGCCCAACCTGTTGGAACACGAGGAGCAGGCAGGGAAGCGGATCACGCAGGCAGTCATGCCCGATATTCCTGGTTTGGATACGGATACCGGACTGTTGCGCATGGGTGGCCATCTTTCAGGATATTTGGAGTTGCTCAAGAAATTCAAAGAGAATCAAGGCCATGCAGATCAAGCCATTCAGCAGGCATTGGCAGACAACGATCTGCTCACGGCAGAACGTTTGGCCCATACGTTAAAGGGGGTTGCAGGTGCCATTGGTGCCAGGACTCTGGCAGATCAGGCCAGCATCCTGGAGGCTGCCATCAAGGAACGTGCGGATGTTGCACAGATTGAAAAGGCGTTGCAAGTCACGTCAGACGCGCTTTCAGCCATTTGTGCCTCTCTGGAGCAGGCTTTGCCCAAGCCGGATGTTGAGGAACAACCTCAATCTGTTGAGGCGGTGAGTGAGGAACAGATCACCAAACGTAATCGATTGTTTGTCAAAGCAGCCAAAGAGTTGGAGATATTCGATGCTGCCATTGAGCCGACATTCCGCACATCTCCATCTGTGACTCGAAATTAATCTAACGCAAAGGTCTGATACTATAAATTTTAAACATAAAAATAATTTAAATAATTATTTTATTCTTTTG
>JAMOBH010000221.1:0-9559 GCA_039908085.1 Magnetococcus sp. YQC-5 | reverse complement strand
CCCATTCAAGGGGATATGATGTCGATTCCCCCCCCCTCAATAAAAATATTAAAAAAAAAGGGTGGAGGGGTCTGGGGAGGCGGTTCACCGCCTCCCCAGAAAGTTTCTCCATGAGGGAGGGTCTGAACGTTTACGCAAAAAGTCAAAGTCAAAGTCAAAACCTTGGGGGATGAATCCCCCAAACCCCCTCTTTTTTTTAATAATTTTAAAAAAATTAAAACAAAAAAAGAGTGTCAGGTTTGGGGGGCAGTTCACCGCCCCCCCCAAATTTGTTTTTAACGCGCCTGGGTCCGTGCATGAGGCATCACGGCAGAAGCCAAATGCGTCACATCACCAGTCTTTCTCTTTTTGAGCAATGCCAACAATTGATTGCTCTGGATGCGGAAATCAGTCAGATATTTTCTTTCCACAGGCCCGCTGGAGGGGAGTTGAATGGATAAGGGATTGACCTGCTGGTCATTAACCAAGACTTCATAATGCAAATGAGGACCGGTGGTTAATCCGGTGGTTCCAACCCGTCCAATGACGGTTCCCTGGCGAACCCGTGCCCCTTGATGCAGACCATGGGCAAACGACTGGAGATGGGCATACGCGGTGGAATACTTGCTGCTGTGACGTACCACGATGAAATTACCGTATCCAGGCTTGTCTCCGATAAAATCGATGATCCCATCTCCAGCGACCCGTACTGGTGTACCTTGTGGCGCGGCATAATCCACTCCTTTGTGTGCGCGGGTGTAGCCGAGCAGCGGATGGAGTCGGTTGTTGGAAAAATAAGAAGAGATCTGCGTATAGTCCATGGGCGCGCGAATAAACATTTTGCGCACATTATTTCCATCTTTGTCAAAATATCCGATATTGCCATTGGGATCAATATAACGCACCGCCCGGAACAGTTCTCCACGGTAGGTGAATTCGGCGGCTACGATGTCTCCATCCCGTACCCGCTTGCCCTTGTAGAACAATCCCTCTTGCAAAATCGTAAAATGATCATTGGGATGAAGGTCATGAGCAAAGTCGATGTCCCATTCAAACAGTCCAGAGAGCTTGATCGCCTGATTCTTGGACAAACCCGCGTGTTTGGCAGCTGTGAACAAGGAAGTACGGCCATTGCGCACAGTGCCATCTATGGATTCCAATCGGACATCCAAAGGATTTTTTTCAAAGCGGGCCTGATACCGCTTGCCGTCCTTGCTGGTCACCCAAAAGGTGCGCTCGTGGTCTACTGGATACATCAAACTCATCAGATGGCCATTGGGTGCCAAGGTGAGCGTCAAGGTTTTCCCAGGGGAAAGCTGTCTGGCCAGATCGAACTGCGAACGTGCGGTCTTGGAAATCTGCAAGGCGGTCAGATTGGAAATGCGCTGCCTTGCAAACAAGGAACCCAGTGAATCGCCTGGCCGTATGGTCACTTCACGGACCAGCCCAGACTCACCGCCGAGGGATTTGTTCCTGGGTTTGGTTTCAGCCATCTGTTCGTCATTTTCTTCGTCGTCATTGACCAGAATGGAATTGTCCTCCTGCCGGTCATCATTGACTTGAATTTCATCATTCAACGGACTTTGTTTGGGCAAAGGATGATTCTGGGCGTTCGGGTTTTGTTCCGGCAACGGGGGAAGGCGAGGCTTTTCCAGAAAAGCGGTCACGTTTTGTTGTTCATCCATCACAATCCGCAATGTTGTTATTGGATCAATGGGATAGCTCAATCCGATCAAGTGACTTTCATGATTGAAATACAATTTGACTGGGGTATCGGTTTTCAATTGTTGGTTCAGATCAAAAATTGGTTTTGCCTTCTGGGCAAACAGAATAACTTTCTTTTTGGATATGTTTTGCCGTTGCATGAGATCAGCATAGGTGTCATGGCGACGAATCCGCTCTATGACCACCCGGCCTTTTGGTTTGCTTGAGGCCGTGTCGGCCTGACTTGGTGCAGGGGTGCTGGAGTCCAATTGCATCGGAAAGGTGGGCAAAGGGGGTCGATCCGGTACGGGTGCAAGGGATGCCATTTCCGGGGGTTGGGTGGTCGTAACTCTGTTGGTGCCCAGGTCTTCGTTTTTCAGCAGCCATTGCAGATATTCTGGCGTACCGTTGATGCCAGTACTGGCATTCAGGGCACTTTGACCGACTACAACCAGTAGGCATGTCAGGATGCCACTGAACCAATAGGAGTGTTTGCGACGTTGTGATGATTGGCAAAATGGTGTTGATGAATAATCTAATGAACAATCCAATAGCTCATTATTATTCTTTTCTGAAATACTGCTTTGACTGGGTGAATCTTGGCCTGCGGAAGTCGTCTGGTTGAATCCGGATGAAAAAAGCATTCTCTTGTTCCACTTCTTTTAATTAGCAGTTGATAGTTCCACCCATTCGCTGGGTCGGGGTTTGCCAATGCATGCAATGGTTTGTCCGTTTGCGTCAATTCGGATGGTTTGGCTCACAATCAAGTTGGTGTGGTTGGGGGGCCATGTAACGAAACCATGGCATAAACTCCCTTTTATATCGTCATGGTCTGCTTATGTCAAGTGAAACTTAGCATGCTGTTCTGCCCAAATCGTCAAGGCGTGCAAGGCCCGTTGACTCAGGGCTGGTTTGCGATCCTGTTTGGTGGTGCGGGTCTCAATGGGGGGAAAAAGGCCAAAATTGATATTCATGGGTTGAAAAGAGTCCCCATTGCCTTGGGTGACGTGGTTCAACAGGGCACCATGAGCTGTCACAACCGGCGGAAGCTCTGGCAGTCGCCCCTGGACTGCCTGCCCAGCCAGAAAAATGCCAGCCAGCAATCCAGAGGCCGCAGATTCGACATATCCTTCCACTCCGGTGATTTGTCCGGCAAAAAAAATCTTGGGGTGGGATTTCAGGCGACCATGCTCATCTAATACCTGCGGGCTGTTGAGGTAGGTATTCCGATGCATCGCCCCAAGACGGGCGAATTCACACTGTTCCAGACCTGGAATGGTCCGAAAAACGCGCTTCTGTTCTGGCCAGGTCAATTTGGTTTGAAATCCGACCATGTTCCACAGGCTACCCATGGCATTGTCCTGACGCAATTGCACTACGGCATAGGGTGTTTTGCCATCTTGATGGGGATTGGTGAGTCCGATGGGCTTCATGGGGCCAAAGCGCAGGGTTTCAGGGCCACGGGAGGCCATGATCTCTATGGGGAGGCATCCTTCAAAAAAAGTTGGTTTTTCAAAAGGTCGGCAGGGGACCGATTCGGCAGTTTGCAATGCTGTGATAAATGTATGGTATTGTTCTTTGTCCATGGGACAGTTGATGTAATCAGCACCGCCTTTATCATAACGTGATTGCTTCCAGGCCTTGGTCAAATCAATGGAGTCCAAATGAAGGATCGGTGCCAGGGCATCATAAAAATAGAGTCGTTGCGTACCTACCAGTTCTTCCAGGCGTTGGGCCAGGGCATCGGAGGTCAAGGGTCCGCTGGCAATCAGAGTGGTGGTGTCGTCATGCAGATCCACCTGTTCTTCGCGTATCAGGGTGATTTTGGGATGATTTTCCAACTGTTGAGTGATCCAGGAGGCAAAAGCCGCTCGGTCCGTGGCCAAGGCACCTCCAGCCGGTGTCCGATGCCTGTCGGCAGAGGTCATGATGAGGCTGTTCAGAAGGCGCATTTCCTGGTGCAAAAGACCAACGGCATTGTGCGCGCTGTCATCGGAGCGCAAAGAGTTCGAACAGACCAGTTCAGCGCACCAATGGGTTTGATGCGCCGGTGATGTGCGATGGGGACGCATCTCGAACAGTACGACGTCCACACCTCGGCAGGCCAATTGCCATGCCGCTTCCGAACCAGCCAGGCCCGCGCCGATAATATGTATGGGTTGCATGATTCACTCTTGTCATGATTGGGATGGATGATGGGTCGTGTAGCGAAAATAACTATCTTTTGGTGAGGTTCGGGAGGTGTCTTTGGGATGCGACGCGCCACCCAAACCCAATTGGGCACTCATCCTGCGTAATTTTTTCAATTTTGGCGAGGGAGAATATACTCTGCGCGGCTATAATGGGCATTTTTTTCAGATCAACGCAACATGATGTGTCAATGTGGGCCGCAAAAATAGTGTCTCGGAACCTTCTTGTTGACTGGAGAGGCCCTTCGGGCAAAAGTCAAAACCCTGGGGGATGAATCCCCCAGACCCCCTCTTTTTTTTTAATAATTTTATCAAGATAACAAAGGTGGGGGGGTTGGGGTGACTAGTTTCTCAACCCTTCCACCAGAGCTTCCCTGGCAGACTTGACTGGTTTCTCAGCTTCCAGACTTTCACCCAAAATATTGAGTAAAATCCAATTGTAACGCTGTTTGGCCTCTTTGGTGGCCGCATCCGCCACACTCTGCAAGCTGGATTGCTTGAAAAAATCCCCGCCCAATAAACGCATGGCCTTGAAGGCCGACATTTTTTTTGCAATGCCTACGGCCAGGATTTTTTTGCCTGAGATGTGATTCATGCGCTGATAAGCTGCCTCCAGTTGGATCGGGTCACCCTGTTGCACAATCCCCATGGCCAAAATCTTCCCGGCCATGGAATTGGCATTCATGACACGGGCAGCCTTGGCCATCAGCTTGGGACGACCCTTCTCCTCCAGGCTGCGTTGCACCAGTTTGGCGGTCAGGATTTCTCCGGCATCCGTGTCATCGGTGACATATTTTTCCAACAAAGTCACCAGAGAGGCCGTGTCCGCCAGTTTGGTCAATGCCACAGCCAGTATGGATGTGGCCTGGGCATTGCCCTTGGTGGCGGTCAGGGCGCGGACCAAAGGTTCAATGGCCACCTCTTTGCGATTGACAATGCCTGTGGCCAGAATCGTGGTCCCCGGCGAGTCGTTGGCCATAAGCTTGATGGCCTCCAACATCTGTTCCATGGTCCCACGCCCCATTACCTCCATGGCCCATATGATTTCCGATTCTGGCTGATTCGGCGGAGCCGTGGCAATGGCGCGTATGATATGATTGATCGTCCCTTGATCCGCCACACCCTGGGCCAGGGATTTCATGGCCTCCGGACTGATGGTGGCATGACGCATCCCGTCAATCAAAGGATTGACCCCCTTGTGCGAAACAATACCATTGGCCAGGGCATTGACCAGTTCCACGTCGCCAGTCACCTTGGACATGGCGTCCACCATATGAAAGGCCTTCACCTCACGATGACGTAAAATTTCCGCCACCAGGGTGCGCACCTGATCCGGCTCGTCCTGAATCTTGCCCAGGCTCTCCAGCATTTTTTTGAGACGACCCTCATGGATGACACTGTCCAGATCCACAACAGGTTTTTTGTCATCATCATGGGACGATGAAGCACTGCCCCGGCGGGATCCAGATGACATCGAAGGGTCGTCTTCCGTGATCTCGGCAGCCGGAATGAATCGATGATCAAGATTGTCCAGTGCTTGCTGTGCCTCGTCTCCCAAGGCATTTTCCAGGGTCTGCCGGATTTTTGCCAACTGTTCGCTCGTATACAGATTCCGATCCGCCATTGTCCTAATCCTTATCATTCGAAATTTTAATACTGGAGCATGGATTTTCCAGACCGCTCGCGCTATCCTATCATGTATCGGTTGGTTTGGGATACCGACTTCAACATTTTGTCATCACGCAAGAAGAAACCAAAGACCATGACCATCACACATCCCCATCCAAATGCCCTGACCAACTCCTCAACCGTTGTCCTGCAAGACGACCTGGATCAGGAACGTCATCAGTGTTATCTCGCCAGCCGATATTTGGCACTGGATACTGAAACCATGGGCCTGAAGACCCGTCGTGATCGATTGTGTCTCGTGCAAATGTGTAACGAGGATGGGGTCATCACCTTGGTCCGTTTTCAGCCCTCAAACCTCCTTCGACCTCCACCCCGTCTCCAATCCATCCTGGAATCGGCTCAAGTGGAAAAAATTTGTCATTTCGCCCGCTTCGACATCGCAGCTCTTCAACATTGGCTGGGAGTCTCGGTCAAACCCGTCTTTTGTACCAAAATCGCCTCACGTCTGACACGGACCTATACGGACCGCCATGGACTCAAAGACCTGGTCGCCGAACTCCTCAAGATCGATATGAACAAAGAACAGCAATCCTCGGATTGGGCCGCTGAAACCTTGTCTGAACAACAAATTGCTTACGCCGCGTCGGATGTGATCCATCTGGTCGCACTGAAAACCAAACTGGAAGCCTTGCTGGCCAGAGAGAATCGTCTGGAACTGGCACGCTCCTGCATGAACTTTCTTCCGGTCCGCGTTGCGCTGGATCTGGCAGGTTGGGAAGAACACGACATTTTTTCCCATCATTGACGGGCTTTACTCTTGCGCACAGAATGGGGATTTGGTGTGCATTAGTTAACATGATTGGATCCCATCTTGCTCGTCATTTTTTGATATGGGTCAAGATGGGATAAATTGTTTGCATTAAACCTTGACAAAATCAAGTTTGCTGGTGCAACTTGGATCGGGTATTGGGGTACGGTCTGTTTGGGTTAACATATCAACGAATGAGGGATTATCATGAATAAAAAACATCCATTTTTGAAACTGGCTTTGGCAGTATTGGCCTTGACAGCATGGCAGGCAACTGCGGTCGCAGAAGAGGCCGCCAAGGGGGGACAACCCCTGGGTGCCGCTGTCGCAGCAGAGCAGGCTTACGCCAAGGGGGTCAAACTGGCACCCTTCACCCTGAATGGTGTCACCGTGACTCAGGATCGCAGCAAACCGGAACTGGCAGACTTCAAAGATCCCTCGGTGCGCTTGTGTCCGCCATTCTGCGTACAACCTGCGGAACTCCCTGGCATGACCACCATCAAGCTGGAGGATTTCGCTCGTCTGGCACCGGATATCAACTCCGGCAAAATTCTCATCGTGGATATGCGTACCCCTGACTGGTATGCCAAAGGAACTCTTCCCGGCGCGATCAACCTTCCCTACAGTGATTTGACCGGACAGGAAACCAAGGCCAAAGCCAAAATGAAAAAACTGGAAGGCAAAGACGTGATCGGCTTCTGCAACGGCTGGTGGTGCGGTCAAAGCCCAACCGGCTTGAAGGCCCTCGTCAATCTGGGTTTCAAGGGCAAGCTCTATTATTTCCGTGGCGGCAACCAGGACTGGGAGGATGCCGGTCTGCATTTGTCTCCACCCAAGCCGTGAATCAGTATGGCTCCGGTCACAAAATACAGAACTTGATCTAATACCAATACGGCGTCATTCCCTGTGCAAGGGAATGACGTTTTCATCTCGATAGAACGGATCTGCAAATTACTGTGCCAGAGAATCTTTTTGCCCGATACACCGTGACGTTCTGGATGCGTTGGATCGCCGGAACCTCCTTGTTCATTTTTTTGATTGTCATTGCGTTGAATTACATCTCTATTGGGGTGGTTCAAGGCATGAATCAGGATTTGCAAAATGGTCCTCTGGCCGCCAAGTCCCGTTGGATGTCGGTGGCCTTGAGTTTTGCGCGCATGGAAAAAGTACGTATGGCCTATCTGGCGGAACCAAGCTCAGAAACGGCTGATTTGATGATGCCAATTATTGATAAAATGAAAAAAGATTTGGATCTTTTGAGCGGTGCGACCCTGGCAGCGGTGCGCAGTTCAGCTGTAAATTATGCAGATGCCTACTCCCATATTGTGCAGGCGATCACGGAAAAAATCCAATTGCGCGGACAGCTGAAAAAAGATCGGGAAGAGGTCGAGACCCAGATTTATGATCTGGATAACAAAACTCTGGAAGGTGTCCTGGTAGAGCTTCAGGTGGCGGAATTGGGATATTTGGCCAACCAGACCACCAGTTTGGTCAGCTCCATTCAGGTCATGTTGGACCGGTTTGTCAGGGATGTTTCCGGTCATGCCAATGAAGCCCTGGTACGCAATGCTTTGGATGCTTACCGGAAGACCTTTAAGGAAATCGTCTCCAAGGATCAGTTGGTGGCCGAGCGGACCAAGTCCATGTCCGTGACAGCTGAAGAGGCTGCCCAGTTGGTCGAGAGAAGTGTGCAAGAGGCCGGTCAGCAGGCCGAGGCGGCGGCACGTATGGCCAGGGAGAAAGCCGCGTCAGCTCAGTGGACCGCTTTGATGTGGACAGCCATTGGTACGATTATCGCGATTGTTTTAAATATTTTGTTTGATCAGGCTTTCAAAAAACGCATCCATGTGACGATTTCTGGTTTTTCAGAGTTGTCAAATGGTGATTTACGTTTTCGTTTCGGCGTGCCGGGTGACGCACGCAATGAGTTGTATCGCATCAATACCGCTGCCGACACGATGGCCAATACGCTCGCCGGGTTGCTCTCCACAGTGACGGCCAAGGTCGAGGGCATGAACAGCATCGTTGAGGTTCTGAACGACACGCAGCGCACCTTGCTGAAAAAATCTCAGTATGGTAATCAACTGGTTCACCAGGTTCACGAGAAAAATCTTGAGGTGGACAACTGTTCCAGGCAGGTCAACGAACACGCCGAAATCACCCGTCAACAGGCCGAATCCGCCAAGAACAGCTCCTTTCTGGTATCAGAGCATATCACAACCATTGCCGCCGCCTCCGAGCAGGCCAGTGCCAATGTCAACACCATGGCTGCCGCAGCCGAAGAGATGACAGCCAATCTCTCCGGTGTGAACAGCAGTTTGTCTCGTACGACGGTTTCCGTCGCCGAGGTGGCCAAGTCCATCCAACAACTGGATCACTCCCTGGAAGAGGTCAGGGAACGGTGTGAAACAGCAGCGACAGAATCCAAGCATTCCTTAAACAACGTGGAATCCGGGCAAGCCATCTTTCAGAGTTTGGCCAGTGCAGCTCAGGAGATCGGTTCGGTCATCGAATTGATCAACAACATCGCTGAACAGACCAACATGTTGGCCTTGAATGCCTCTATCGAGGCCGCTGGCGCAGGTGACGCAGGCAAGGGGTTTGCGGTGGTGGCCAATGAAGTCAAGGATTTGGCGAAACAGACTTCGTCTGCCACTCTGTTGATCGGTGACCGGATTGACGAGATGCAAAACAAGGCCGAGGAGGCCAGCAGCATCATGGATAACCTGGTCGAGCGCATCATGCAGGTGAGTGACATGAATGCTGAGATCACATTGACGGTCAACGATCAAAGTCGCACCACAACCAAAATTGCCCATGCCATCAGCGAGGTGTCCGGGGCAGCAGAGTCGGTCAATGCGAATGCACAGGAACTCAATTTCGCTGCCGATGAGGTCGCACGCGCCGCTTTGGAGGCCGCTGCCGGCACGGGTGAAATCGCTCGCGTCTCTTCTGAAACCACCAATCAGGCCAATCTCCTTCATCAAAGCGCTGAAACAACTTTAAGGCTGGCGCAGCAGGTCTCTGATAAAACTCAAGATATTTTGTCCGCCAGCAGCGAGGTGCAAAATCTGGGCGTTTTGATGAAAAATGAGATGGAAGACTTGCAAAAAACTACAGATATCATTTCTGGCATGGTCACTAAATTACAGGATGCCGCTTCCGAGTTGCGTCAGGCTACTACTATCTTCCAAGTCTAAAACCTTGGGGTGCGGTGAACCGCCCCCCCAAACCCCCCACCCTTTTTTTT
>JAMOBH010000220.1:0-9570 GCA_039908085.1 Magnetococcus sp. YQC-5 | reverse complement strand
TTTGTTCTCGCTGACTCTCTTTGACGAGATTTGTCTCAATTTTGCATCCGCGAGCATGTATTAGGATGGGAGATGTCAAAAAAATCGGCTTTTTCTGCCAGGCACTATTATACATACCCATCAAACATGAGCTATATTGTAGATCTATCCGATGTCACGCTCATGGATAGTTCAGCCATGGGTATGCTGGTGATTTTGCGCACTCACGCTGGAGGAGACCATGCTGATCTGACGATCAAAAACCTCTCCGTCAGATTGCGCAACGTATTCAAGACACTCAAAATGGATGGTTTGTTTGTTATTGCCTGAACCCTTTTATCTTTTTAAATTATTAAAAAAAAGAGGGGGTCTGGGGGATTCATCCCCCAGGGTTTTGCTTTTTAGAGTCTCAATATTCACTTGCGATGTTTTTTTGAGATAACAGCCAAAACTTCGTTACCAATTCCGTGATAATGGATTTGATCGAAACTGCTCATTTTGGAGAGGGCGATACCACGGCCATGGCTGTCAAACACCCGTTTGGGATCGATTTCCAGAAAGGGTTGCCAGTTGAATCCCTGTCCCTGATCCCGGATCAAAAACCGGATGTCATAGGGTGTGCGTTCAAAATGCACGGAAACCCGTTTATTGACATTTTCTGGCAGCTGCAAACGGCGATTGACCTCTTCCTCCCATTGATCCTGTTCGTTAAGTTTGCTTTTCTCGTCATAAGTGATACCCAGATTGCCATGTTCCACGGCATTGACAAAGAGTTCCCTCAAGCCAAACACGCGGATTTCCGGCTCCGGGCAGGAACCGCCCAGCAGAATGGCCAAATTGCGCGCTTCTTCCAGGGTTTGAAAGCTGAAACGACCTTCATCCAGCAATGACAGGGTATCGGATGTGCGGCGTACCTCGTGTTGCAAGGCAATATGCGAGGCGCGTTCGGAGATGGCCGCAGTGGTGACAGCCAGCATGGTCGGGGCGTCAAACGGTTTGGTCAGATAATAATAAGCCCCCGCTTCCAACCCTTTGACGATGTCTTCGCTGGCGGTCTTGGCGGTAATGAAGATCACCGGGATGTCCCGTGTGGCTTCATTGGCTTTCAGTCTTGAGCACACCTCAAACCCGTCCATTCCGGGCATGACAATGTCCAACAGGATCAAGTCAGGTGAATCGGTTTCAACAATGCTGAGTGCGTCGGGGCCGTTGGTGGCAATGGAGAGTTCATAATCAGGACTCAAAACAACAGCCAAAGCCTCGATGGTTCCAGGAATATCATCAACGATCAGAATGCGATATTTTTTCACGATTCGTTTCCTGAAAGTGGGATTGCGGGGGATAACCAGGATTGAAGAATACGCTGAAGTTCTTCAATTTTAAAGGGTTTGGCAAGAAAATCGTCCATGCCCGCTGTCAGGCACTCCTCTCGGTTCTCAGGCATGACATTGGCGGTGACAGCGATGATGGGCAGGCGTTGGTCCAATCCGGCTTCATGCTCCAGACGACGGATCTCACGGGTGGCCATAAAGCCATCCATTTCTGGCATGTGGCAATCCATCAGAATCAGGTGATAGTTTTTATTATGCAACTGTTTCAGACCTTCCATCCCATTATTGACAATATCAAAGGAGAGCGTATGCAGTGAGCTTAATGCTTCGGTCATGAACAATTGATTGATTGGATCGTTTTCAAACACCAGAATACGATGTTCGCCAAGTGATGTGGTATTGGTTGGATTGGTTTGTCTGGGTGCCTCTCCTGGAGGCAAAAAGAGAGTAAAACCGAAAGAACTGCCTTCACCGGGTTGGCTGCGCAACTCCAACTCCCCTCCCATGAGTTTCACCAGCCGGGAGCAAATGGCCAGACCCAGGCCTGTTCCGCCAAATTTGCGGGCTGTGGAAACATTGGCCTGCACAAAGGGTTGAAAAAGCTTCTTGCAGTCCGCAGGCTCAATGCCAATCCCGGTATCCTGCACACAAAAGCGTATGCCAATGGAATCATGGTGCTGACTGATCCGGGTGATGGCAAGGTGAATCGCTCCCCCTTGATTGGTAAACTTGACCGCATTCCCCAACAGGTTGACCAGGACTTGACGCAAACGGTTGGGATCTCCCAGCAGATAGGCAGGCACATCGGGATCTCTTTGCAGGGTGAGGGTCAATCCTTTCTCGGTCAAATGATTGGAAAAAAGCGTGGTCGTTTCGCTGATCAACGTGTCCAGATTGAAAGAAATGGTTTCCAGTGCCAAATGGCCTGCCTCGATTTTGGAAAAATCCAGGATGTCGTTGATTATAGTAAGCAAGCCCTTGCCTGAATTGAGGATGGTTTGGGCAAAAGAGCGGTATTTGTCAGGCAGGGGAGCCTTGGAGAGCAGTTCTGCAAAGCCCAAAATACCGTTCAATGGGGTGCGGATCTCATGGCTCATGGAAGCCAGAAAGGCACTTTTGGCCCGATTGGCCTGATCAGCGGCTTGTTTGGCCATGACCAGATCCAGGTGATTTTTGACACGGGCCTTGACAATGGCAGGACTGAAGGGCTTGGTGATGTAATCCACCGCTCCCAAGGCCAATCCTTTGGCCTCATCCTGTTCATCCCCTTTGGCAGTGATGAAAATAATCGGTATGTCGCACGTCACTGGATTACGTTTCAGGGTTTCACAGACTTCATAGCCATTCATGAACGGCATGACGATGTCCAGCAGGATCAAGTCCGGGCGTTCAGAAAGGGCCACTTCCAGGGCATCCTGACCATTGGTGGTAATGGTGAGTTCATAATCGTTGAGAAAAACAGCAGCCAAAGATTCAATGTTCGCTGGCACATCGTCCACGATGAGAATTCTGGGATTTTGGTTGCTATGATGAGGCATCAGATTGCTCCCAGGGAATGTCCATGGCTTGAAAAATACGCATCAAAGGGGGCATGGCACCTTTGAAATCGAAACGTGCCACGCGTTGTGACAACAGTTCCGCATCGTCGCGGGTGGCCTCGTTTTGCAAATGAGGGATAAGCCGTTCAAGGGTGTTGCGCGTTTTGAAGTCATTTGTTTTGATATACCGGGCCAATTGAATCAACAAACTCCGCGTTTGATCCGTGTTGTGGATTGGGATGGTTTCTGCACGCTTCTGTGCGGTTGTGTCCTGTAAGGTGTCCTGGCTTGCCAAGGTATGGATGGAGTGCAAAATCAGTTGCAACGCCATTTCAAAGCTCTCCAACAAGGCAGGCCACTCGTTCCGACGATCCTCCCGGATGCCCATTTCCAGATCCAAGGCCGCCTTTTGCAGTATATCTGCTGACAACGTGGCTGCCAAGCCCTTGATGGTATGGGTCAATCGCAGGGCAGATTCCAGATCATGCTGTCGTTTGCCTTGCAGCAGTGTGCGTATTTCGTGACCCGCATGGGCAAAATCCTCTTGTGATGCCAGCAGAATGCGATGGAGGCTCGCCTGATCGCCGTTGAAACGTCGCAGACAGGCCCCGATGTCCAGGCCGGGAAGTGTTTCCGGCAGTCGGGGGGAAGCCTCTGTGATGGACTCCAGATTGCTCGTGGTTGTTGGCTTGTCTGGATGGACCTGATCTGGAATCCATGTCAATAGAACCTCATAAAGGTGCCGCATGTCAACCGGCTTGGTGATGTGCTCATTCATGCCGGCTGCCAGACTTTTTTCCCGGTCTCCTGTCATGGCATGGGCGGTCATGGCAATGATGGGCAATTTCTGAAAGTTTGGATTGGCGCGAATGAGACGGGTGGCCGTAAGCCCGTCCATGACCGGCATCTGAATGTCCATCAGGACGATATCAAAAGGTTCTTCATTCAACCGTGCAATGGCTTCATGACCATTCTGGGCCACTTGCATATGGATGCCGACGTTTTTCAGCATTTCCCTGGCAATTTTCTGGTTGAGCTGGTTGTCCTCGACCAACAAAAGGCGCGTACCGCCAATGCGTTGTTTGATTTCAAAGAATTGAATGGGCTTGGGGGCGAAGGGTCGGGCAACGCCTTGTTTCTGCCTGGAAAACATCCTGGCTTGCTCTTCTGCCGTCGGAATGCGCTGATGAAAGCGGGCGGTAAAGAAAAAAACACTGCCCTGGTCAGGTATGCTCTCCAACCAGATGTTACCTTGAAACATCTCCACCAAACGTTTGCAGATGGAGAGTCCCAATCCCGTGCCGCCGTATTGGCGGGTTGTGGAACCATCCGCCTGTTGAAATGGCTGAAAAAGGCGACTTTGTTGTTCTGGCGTGATGCCGATCCCGGTATCCCGCACCACAAACTCCAGCATGACTTGGTTCTCTTGAGTTGCGACCGTTTTGACCGCCACCTGGATGGAACCTTCTGAGGTAAACTTGATGGCATTGCTGATGAGGTTCATCAGGATTTGTTCGAGTCGCAACGGGTCGCCGTTCAAAGCCATGCGGGTCTCCTCGCTTGGCACAAATACCAGATTCAGCGTGGTCTCGGCCAAGGCTTGACGGAAGAGGTCCATGAGGTGGTCAAAAACGTCTTGCAGCATGAAATCGATGGGTTCCAACACCAGTTTGCCGGCTTCGATTTTGGAATAATCCAGAATGTCGTTGATAATGCGTAAAAGCGAACGTGAAGCGTTGGCAATCTTGAGCAGATAGTTTCGTGTGCCAGGATGCAGATCCGTGCCAAGAGCCAGATCGGTCATCCCGATGACGGCATTCATGGGCGTGCGAATTTCATGGCTCATGATGGCGAGAAAGTCGCTTTTGGTCTGATTGGACAGCTTTTCCGCCAGCAACTGCGCCTCTTGTTCCTGAATGGTTTTTTGTGCCTGCTTGTACTCACTGATCTCTTTTGCAACCAGAATGATGGAAACGATTTCCTGCTTGACATCCAGCAGCCATGAACGGGTGATCAAAACGGGAATTTTCTTTCCCTGTTGGGAGGTCAAATACGTCTCGGTATTGTGCATGGCGTCGGTTTGACAGAAGGAGTATCCGTTTCCGTCGATAAACCGATCCGTCCGTTCTGGAATGAAGGTATCGATAGGCTTGCCGAGGGCTTCGATCTCGGAAAATCCAAGCAATTCCGGGTGATTGATCTTCTCGATGGTTCCTTGCGGGGACAAGACAATGATCAAATCATTGATTGAAATAAGAAAAGTGTCGAGATAGTGGGACGTCCGATTCAATTCAGCTTCTTTTTCCAGCAGGCTGAAGCGTTTCAATTCGAATTCATGAAACAACGAATAGAGTACACTGGCCAATTGACCCACTTCATCACGGCTGTTCAGTGATATCTCCATGGAAAACTTGCCGGTTTTACCAACCGCAATGGCAGCATCCCGAAGTCGTTCAATGGGGCTGGCAATCCGCTTGGCCAGCCAATAAGCCATCACCATGGCAATGAGCAAAGCAAATACGATCAAGACAAAACCCATCCTGGTTGTTTGTTCCATGGTATTGCGTATGGCTTGAATATGATTGGCCATCTCCTTGCGGGATGAAACGAACAACTGATTGGAGATGCGTTGCGTCGCGGCAAACAAAGGTTCCATTTCTTGATCAAAAAACTCATGACTTAACATTGCTTCTTTCATGCAACTGGAATGGGGTTGCTGTTCTTTGGGGAGTCCCATGAGAAACTGTTGAGTAAGATGGGTGATTGCCGTACTGTTTTTAGCAATCAAATGAATTTTATCTTGATGAATGGGAATGTCCGGTTCTTGTTCAACCAACATGCGAATTTCATCCTGCCAGAGGTACAGGGTTTGGTTCAAATGTTCAATCGTTTTCAAAATGAATGTTTTGGATATGTGGATTTCTTCTAAAGAGTGTTCCGAGTATGTGAATGTATTATTTTCATGCTTCATTATCTCTATCATTATATCCACCATGATCTTGCGGACACTGGAACGGATATGGGTGAGTTCCAACAGGATGTCTGTGGAGGTGCCAAGAGATTTGGCATGAATGGCTGTGATGCGGTCAATCTTTTGTTGCATAACAGAATGTATGTACATCTCCATTCCAGCCAAACAGAGAATAAAAAGGGCGATCCCCATGAATGATACTAAAATTTTGGATTTTATTTTCATGTTGTTTCTGTGTCACGCTCATAAACGACTTGAAGAGATGGGGTCTGAGCGTCGCTGCTGGTTGTCTGGCAGGTGTTGAGCCTGTTGAAAAAATGGCTGATCCGTTCCAGCGGGGCAAGGGCACCTTTGAAATCAAATCGTCCGAGACGGGTTTTCAACAAAGAGAGATCTTCCTGGAGTTCCGGGTGGGAAATCAACGGGGTCAGGGTGTCCAACAGGGTGCGGGATTTGAAATCCCTGGCTTGAACGAATCTTCCAAGTTTCAATAACATAGAACAGATTTCATCAGTCTCTTCCGGGGCCTGTTGTGTGGAGTGGCTGGCCTGGACATTGTATTCACTCTCTTTTTCTGCGGTGGCCAGAATTTGGATGGTTTCCAATATCAATTGGATCTCGGCCTCAAAAGCATCCAGCAGTGTTGGCATTGCTTCTGTGCGGTTTTCCTTGATGCCCAACTCCAAATCAAGCGCGGCTTTTTGCAGTTTGAAGGCTGCGAAAGTCCCTGCCAATCCCTTGATGGTATGGGCCAGGCGCGAGGCATTCTCCTTGTCTTCCTGTCTTTTTCCTGACAACAAAGAACGCATCTCGTTGTTGGCGCGGGTGAAATCCTCTTTGGAGGCCAGCAGAATGCGACGTGTGGTGGAATGTTTGCCGCCAAACCGTTGCAAACAGGCTTCAACGTCAATGCCAGGTAGAACGGAAGGCAAGGGCGTGCCATCCTTGGTTTTTTGCTCGCCGCGAATTCGCACGGCCTTGGCCCCCAGTTTTTTGTTGGGGGGAATCCATTTCATGAGTGCATCATAGAGCTGATTCATGTCAATCGGTTTGGTGATATGATCATTCATGCCTGCATTCAAACTTTTTTCACGGTCCCCGCTCATGGCATGGGCGGTCATGGCAATGATGGGCAGATCCTTGAATTTCGGATTGGAGCGGATGTGGCCAACAGCGGTCAGACCATCCATTTCCGGCATTTGGATATCCATGAGTACAACATCGAAAGATTCGGCCTCCAGCATGGTGATGGCTTCCAGGCCATTTTGCGCCACTTTCATAATGACGCCGATGTTCTCCAACATCTCCTGGGCCACCTGCTGATTGATGACATTGTCCTCAGCCAACAAGGCGCGGGCACCCCCTATCCGGTGGATGATTTCATTGAGATTGACACTCTCTGGAACCGGTTGTTGAATACGGGCTTCATCCTTGCCAAACACCTCCATGATGGCGTCAAACAAAAGCGAGCAGTTGATGGGTTTAAGCAGAATGGTATTGACGCCCGCAGCTTCGGCTTGCTCCTTGATTTTTTCGTCCTTGCCAAGAGTCGTCATCAGGATGATTTTTGGCGTTTTGTCTGGAGAGATCCCCATCTGGCGACAGTGTTCCAGAATTTTTCGCGTCGTTTCCAGACCATTCATTTCTGGAAGTTCCAGATTGAGAATCACCAGCGAAAATGGTTTTTTCTTGACAAAGCCACCCTGTATGGCCTGCAAGGCCGCTTCCCCGGACCCGACGGCATCAGGATCAAAATTGAAGGCACACAGAATGCCTCTCAGTGCCTGTTGGGAGGAGAGGGAGTCATCCACCACCAGGATATGGAGTCGTTTCAAATCATCAGGAGGAATCAACTCAACTTGTTCCGACTCTGGGCGGCGCAGGAATTTGGCCGTAAAACGGAAAACGCTGCCTTGCCCTGGGGTACTTTCGACCCAAATCTGTCCACCCAGAATATGAGTCAATCGTTTGCAGATATTCAAACCCAGGCCCGTGCCACCGTATTTCCGGGTCGAGGAACCATCCGCTTGTTGAAAAGGTTGAAACAGTTTGTCCATCTGTTCCTGGGTGATGCCAATGCCGGTATCCCGGACTGAAAATTCCAACAGGACATGATTGTCCTGCTCTTCAATCATTCTGACAGAGACCGAGATGGAGCCTTTTTGCGTAAACTTGATGGCATTGCCTATCAGGTTCATGAGAATCTGTTCCAGGCGCAATTGATCGCCCGTCAAGGCAAATTGAAACTCTTTGGACATGATCACAACCAGATCCAGAGTGCTTTCTGCGATCAATTTGCGGAACAGGTCCATGAGATGGTCAAATACGTCGCGCAACAAAAAATCCGTGGATTGCAATTCCAGCTTGCCAGCCTCGATTTTCGAGTAGTCCAGGATGTCGTCGATGATCCTCAACAGGGAGCGGGAGGCATTGGCAATCTTGATGAGATAATTGCGTGTCCGGGGTGAAAGATCCGTGCGCAGTGCCAGATCGGTCAATCCCATGACGGCGTTCATGGGGGTGCGGATTTCATGACTCATATTGGCCAGGAATTGACTTTTGGCTTGATTGGTACTTTCCGCCTTTTCCTTGGCCCTTTCCAGATCCTTGAGTTGTTCATTAATGGTGATTTCAGCTCGTTCCCGCTTGGCAATCTCCAGTTTCAGATCCTGGTTGGCCATGCGCAGCTCCAACTCCACCTGCATGCGTTTGGCAGCCTCGTTTTCCAGCATCAAGACGTATTGGGTTTGCTCAAAGCGTCGTTTGTAGAGTTCCAGAAAAATTTTGACCTTGGATACCAGTATCGTATTGTTGATCGGCTTTTGAATGAAGTCCACCGCACCCGAATGATATCCCTGAAGACGAAGATCCTCGTCGGAATGGGCGGCGGTCACGAAAATAATGGGCAGATTTTTGGTTTTTGCCGCGCCATGCAATGCTTCCGCCACTTCGAAGCCGTTCATTTCCGGCATGTTGACATCCAGCAAGGCCACAGCAAACTCGTGATCCATGCAGAGTGTCAAGGCATCAATGCCTGAGGCTGCTGTGATGATGTCAGCCTCCATGCGTTCCAAAATACGACGCATCGCTGTCAAATTGGCAGGCAGGTCATCGACAACAAGGATTTTGGGTAATATATCAGGCATGGGGACGACTCCCGAATTGGATCAAAGTTTGTGCAATGGCCTCCAGGGTGAGAACCTGAGAGGCAGCCCGGACGGCAATAGCAAAACGTGGCATAAGCGGGGCTTCAGCCGTTTGTGGATCCTGCACCAAGGTCATACCACCACGCTGCAATATTTTCTTGAGTCCCTGGGTGCCGTCCTGACTGGCCCCGGTCAACAATACTCCGATCAATCCCTGTTGGTAAACATCAGCAGCAGTTTCGAACAAAACATCAATCGAAGGACGGGAGTGATTCACTTTGGGATCAATGGATAAAGCAAGGGTATGATCGGATTCCACCAACAGATGATATCCAGGGGGGGCGAAATAGATGCAACCCGGTTGAATGGGGGTTTTGTCATCCGCTTCCAGAATCGGAAGGTGAGAGTAATCTGCAAGCAGAGTGGAAATCGAGCAGCCTTTGGTATGGGCAGCCATATGCTGCACCACAAGGATAGGCAGGGAATAGTGTTTGGGTAAATGGGAAAAAATTTTGGACAGTGCCTTCAAGCCACCAGCCGAGGTGCCCATCACAATGGCTCGTTGAAGTGTCATTTTATGCTCCAGGTCGGTTTCCGGCCCAATC
>JAMOBH010000219.1:0-9619 GCA_039908085.1 Magnetococcus sp. YQC-5 | reverse complement strand
CATCGCTGATGCTCAACGCGCCCAGTTCTTTGGTATTACCCACCAGACCACTGAACGTGGCTGCCCCGGTAATGGTCAGGGTCTCTGCGCCTTTGGTGGTGGCATCCACAGTATTCACAAAAGTGACTGTGGAATTCGTCAGGGTTGTATTGGATGCCAACGTTACGGCATCGTTATAGGTTTGAGTCCCCGATGTGGTGATCGCGCCACCACTGATTTTGGTGGCTCCCCCGGTATCCGTGACCAAACTGGCCAGACTTTTTGATCCGCCGATGGCTCCACCAAAGGTGGTGGTTCCGCTGGTATTGACGTTCAACAGGGCTTTGCCCGCATTCTGCCCATCGATTTTATCGCTGAACGTGATCGCACCAGCATTGGATGTCATGGTGAATGTGGTGGAGGTGTTGCCGTCATTCAACGTCACCGCCTTGGAGTAGGTTTGATTGCCAGAGCCTCCCCCGGTGTTGTCTGTTTTCACGCTGGTGGCTGTGCTGTTGAAGGTGCTTACATCACTGATGCTCAACGCGCCCAGTTCTTTGGTATTGCCCACCAGACCACTGAACGTGGCAGCTCCAATAATTGCTAGTGTTTCTTTGCCTTTCGTGCTGGCATCCAGCGTGCTGCCAAAGCTCACTGTGGAACCTGTCAGCGTCGTATTGGCCCCCAGTGTTACCGCTTTGTTAAAAGTTATCGTGTCGTTGGTAGTGGTGATACTGCCACCGATGGCAGCTGTCCCGGTGCCTTGTTGTGTGAACGCGCCGTCCAGATTGATGTTTGTGTTGGAACTGATCGTCAACAAGCCTGAGTTGGTAATTGTTAATGTACCACCCACCGCTGCCGTCAAGGTATCCACATTGCTGTTGATGCTGAAATTCGTGCCGGTCAAGTTCAAACCACCCGCAGCATTGGCTCTGATTGTATTTGTGAAGGTTGTGGTACCTGAGCCAGCGGATTGGGTCAGGAGGTTCATGTTCATCGTGGAGCTGGCGGTCACATCTTTTGCGCTGTTGATGGTGATGGTTCCCAATGGTGTAGTTGCACCTACTGATTTTGCAAAAGTGATGTTTCCTGTACCTGCGGTCATGGTGAGATTCTGGGTGGTGTTTACGGCACTGTTCAAGGTGTCGTTGAACGTGATGTCATTGTTAGCAGTGATCAAGGTGACAGGTCCGTTCAGGGTTAACGCTGAACCTAAAGTGATCCCGCCGTTTGCTGTGATGCTCACTGTACTGCTTGAATCCACAATACCATTTAATGTTGTTGATCCGCTACCATTATTTTGTGTCAAGCCGGTTGCTTTGATTCCTGTCGCAGTGATATCTTTCGCGCTTTCAATGGTCAGATTGCCCAGACGTGTGACATAACCAACATTTCCGGAAAAGGTCACATCGCCGGCTCCGGCGGTCAGTGTGAGCGTTTTGTTGCCGTCCACGGTGCTGTTGAATCGTATGTTCCCTCCAGAAGTGATGAAAGTACTATTATCATTTATGACCAATGTTGATCCAAAGGTGATGCCATTGTTTGCGGTGATGTTTACCGCACCGCTGGAGTCTACTGCACCATTGAGTGTTGCTGTTCCGGTTCCGGTGAATTGCAGCAAGGCCGCTTGGATTCCCGCTGTCGAAATGTTTTGCGCACTGTTAATGGTTACCGTGCCCAGTCGATCGATGCCACCGGCGTCTCCAACAAAAGTTATGTTTCCTGTCCCGGCGGTCAGAGTGAGATTTTTGCTGGTGTTTACGGTACTGTTGAACCGGATATTACCTCCCGTGGTGGTCCAGGCACTGTTTTCCTTCATGGTCGTTGCTGCGTCAAAGGTGATTCCACCGTTTGCTGTGATATTGATTGCTTTGGTGGACTCAACGGCACCACTGAAGGTTGTTGTTCCGGTTCCGGCTTCCTGGGTCAAATAGGCTGATTTGATGCCAGTCGCAGTGACATTGTTGGCACTCTTGATCGTCAGATCACCCACAGATGTGATATAGCCTATATTGTTGCCAAATGTCACATTTCCGGTTCCGGCTGTCAGTGTGAGGCTGTGCGTGCCGTCTACGGTGCTGTTGAAGGTGATGTCGCCTCCATTGGAGTTCATGGTAAGTGACCCGCTCATGGTGGTTGCCGCGCCAAAGGTGATTCCACCGTTTGTGGTGATGGTCACTGCGTTTGAGTTGATTGCAGTCGTTGGATCCAATTTCAGAACAAAGGTTTGTGGGCTGAAATTGAGACTGGCATCCAGAGTGATGGTGCCGCTCTGTGGTGTCGTGGCACCTGTCCCTTGGCCATCCGTTCCTTTGGTTGTGGCTTTGCCGATGGTGACTGTGCCGGTTGATGTGATTTTTTGCAGCTCGGCTTCGGACAGAATGCCAGAACCGATGGTGATATTCCCGTTGGTACCGGTTCTGGAGGGACCGATATCCACATTTCCGGCACCGGCATTGAGTGTCCCAAGGATGGAAAAATCGGCTCCGATCAGGGTGATTTTCCCTCCGCTGGTGGTCAAAGAACCTGCTGCTGCAATGGTGAGGGTTCCAATTCCATCGGCGGCATCTGCCGTACCGGTATGGGGTGAATCTGCTTCCAGATGGATTGCTGCGTTAGAGGTCGTAATAGAGTTGTTCACAGTGACATGTCTGCCAGCCTGGGCTGTCAGGCTGAAACCGGCATTCAGGGATACTGGATCTGTAAAGGTGATATCATTGGTGGCTTGCAGTATGATATTGGCGTTGGCAGCATTCAGTGTGGCAGGAGCGATTTTGCTACCGCCAGGTTTATCAGGGTCGGTGAACTGGTCAACGTCGGTGGTGGCTGCATTGGCTCCGGCTGTGACGATGGTGATATCGGTAGGATCCAACAATAATGTTCCTGGTTTGCCTTTGGGAGCAGAAGCATTCACGGCACCGTCAAATTGCAAAGTTCCTTTGCTGGACACTTCGTTAAAACCGCCATTACCAGAATTTTCGCCGCCACGGGTTGAGATCTGGCCACGAAAGGCCGTATTGGCATCTGACCAGACAATGACGTTTCCTCCATCGCCTTTGTTATTGGCATTGGCGGCAATGGTGGCCCCTTTGTCAATGATGGTTTTTTTGGCGTTTTGGATTTTTGGGTTGTCTCCATGCCGGTCTCCGCCAATCAGGATTTTTCCTCCAGCGGAATGGCCGGATGCGTCCAGTGAGGCTGTTTCTGTCAGTTTGATTTGATTGCCCAATACCTGGATTGTGCCGCCATGCTGATTATTATTTTCTCCAGATGCTTCCAGAGTTCCCGACACGGTGGCAGTCCCCCCACCGGCGTGGAGGATGATCTGTCCATCCTGAAAATCAACAGCTTTGGCCTCCACCCGACCACCGATATTCACGACCGAGTTGACCACTTCTTCTGCTGCGCTGGACGTGAGCAGGATGGATCCTCCGTCAGCCTGAATGGTGCCTTTGTTGATCACCGCCAACGTTTTGCCAATTTTGGAGGTTGTTGGTGCAGCAAAGCTTACGAGTGAATCCCCATCCAGGTTGAGGGTAAAGGAATCTCCGGCTGCCAGTGTGACACGTCCCAGCTTGGCTTGTATAATACCTGAGTTTTCAACATGGGAGGCTGCCAGAACAGCAGATCCGCCATTGGTGATGGTGATGACGCCCCGATTGATTACCATGTCTTGGGTTGCCTGGTCTTGGGCATTGAAAGTGAATCGACCGGCGGCAAAATCTTCTGTATTCAGCCAACGTGTGGTGGCGACCAATCCGCCCACATTCACCAGGGATCCGTTTTGAAAGATCACGCCGTGGGGATTGATCAGCACCATTCGGCCATTGGCACTCAAAGAGCCTCCAATGGAAGACAAGTCTTGGCCCAAGACCCGATTGACCACCAGGGAGTCAGCCGAAGGTTGTTTGAAAATTACTTTTTCTCCAGCATGGATACCAAATGAATTCCAATCTATCAGTGTTCGATCGCTTGATTGATTCACTTGTAAAGTGGTTTGATCCGCACTGATTTTGGCGGAACCGGAGACCACTTGACCCTCCAAGGGCAAAGCCTGAGAGAGTTCCGCATTTCCAAGGCCATACCCCAATCCAAGCAAAAAAGTAAGAGTTTTGAGTGTGCGGGTATGATTCATCAATTTTCCAAATTTTTTTGGAGTTGTATCTATAAATCTTTTTGATATATGACACATATTGATTGCTCTTATTTAGATATTGATGATTCTACTTCGGGCACAAACATCTGCAATACAACCCCAAAGCGCCATTCCGGTGTGTGTGTTGATGGTACTTCTTTGCTTCCAAGAGGCCAGGCGAACATGAGTTCGCCGGAAATTTGGTTGATAGGTATCAGAGGATCGGATTTGTCTTTGCTTTTTTGCCTTTGTTCCCAAAATTCCGGACGATATTTTATCCGCAAGCCACCACCTCCTGTCGTGAATGTTCTATAATCCGTGCGAAGCAGTTGACTTTGAGCGTCCTTGTTCCAGACTTGCGCAAACTCCGTGAAGCCAAAAGGGGACCATTCGAAGATCTGGGTGATTGGAGTTTCGTCGTTTTGATTGCATGGTGTGGGACATATCAAGCTGCCCAACATGAATTTCCAGCCAACTTCTCCCTTGATACCTAACGCATGGTCACCAGTAATTTTTCCTGAATCATAAGCAGCTCCGAACTGTCGGCCACCAAAACTTATTTTTTCTGAACTGACCAGAGGTTCGGAACTCCATTGACCGGTCATTTCTCCAGAAGCGTAAACACGAGAAGTGGGAATTGGCACGATGGAATTAATTATATTTTCCAAAGTTGTCAGTGGCTGATTGTTGGGATCGCGTGCAATCTTCTGAAATTCACGGACTCCCTTGAGATTCACTTTCAATTGGTAAAAATCAGGGGTGGCTTCGGGGTTGGTGGTGTTGATACCGTTTGGTTTAATATAATTATTGAACCATTTAAGTCCGTGAGCAGTACCCAAGGTGAAGAAGAGATCTGTCATGCCTGGCAGGCCTTCCTCCATTGCTTTGATGCCTCGTTCGTGAATCTGATTGTGATAATTGGTCTGCCATTTCAAGAATCCTTTTGTCACTTTGTCTTGAGTATAGTCTGAATCCAACAGAGTGGTTTTGATTTCGTTGAGAAACAGGCCCCCTTCAATGGACGTTTTCATATGCCGATCTTGTTGAAAGGTATATTCCATGGCCAATTCTTTTGATGATTTTTTTGATTGGATATCGAGAGGGCGATAAGTGTCGCCCAGTTTGGAGTGATCCATGGTCACGCCAACCCGACCATGGAAATCGTGACTCCAAAGAGGAAAGCGGTAGTCCAATTGGTTGAAAGCGAGTTCCCCCTCATCTGTTGTTCTGACGTGTAACCAGGAAGCCTTGTCACCGGGCCAGATGAAGTAATGCAAGTCAAGACGATTCCATAACAGGTTGGGGCCCATGGCTTTGCTGCCATAGTTGTCCATCCCAGCGGCCCAGTCCCAACGTTGAAAATCCCATGATATATCCAGTTCTGTGGTGTCTCTTTCTTTGCTATCGCCAGAAGGAGGATTGTCCGATTTTTTGGTGTCCTTTCCTTTGGTATCGCCAGAAGGAGGATTATCCGGTTTTTTGGTGTCCTTTTTTTTGGTATCGCCAGAAGGAGGATTCAGGAGGGCTTTTTGCAGAGCGAATCCTGGCAAATCACTGGTGTTGATTAACGTGCGCTCCAATGGCCATCGAGAGAGTGGTTTTTCCTGTTTGAGTGGGTTGAGGATTTTACATAGTTCTTGCTGTGTTTTTGGTGTCGTGGTCGGGTGTTCTTGATAAAATTGGCATTCTTCCTTTGAAGGATTTTGTTCTTTGTAATATTCAATAATCTTTGCAAAAGAACGATTCAAGTCCAGATATGTTTCCAACGTTATCTGTTCTTTATGATAACTGTCTGAAAAAAAATTATGCATTTGATTGTGAAACAATTCTGGATGTTTGGCTGTTAGCATTATTAATTCCTTTAACAGATCTTTATCTTCGTCTGTGTCTTTTTTTATGGTTTCAAGGAGTTCTTTTATTTTTTTTGTTTTTTTGGCGTCTTGATATTCTTTATGTAAAATTATAACTTTATATTTTCTAAATATTGTGTCGTTGGTTGAATCAGTTTGGTCTTGAAGGGGGGTGTGTTCATTTGTACTATTTGATTCTTTAAAAAAATTTAATAATTTTGAGGATTCGGTTTCAATTGATGTGAATGAATTGGCGATAGCGACAGGAAATGGTTTGATTGTCCGTGGCTGTTTGACAATGATCTTTTCAATCCTTCCCTCCACCAGCTCCACATTCACAATGCTGGGGGATTGACAATCTTGTATTTGTTTTTGAAAAATATCTTGTGATTTCTCGTTGAGATTGACTCCACAAATCTTCTGGGCTGGAAGAAAAGCCCTGGAGAGAAAATAGTTCGGTTTGTCTTTCTGAAATGCTTGTAAAAGGAAATGAGATTCTTCTTCCTTGAAGATCGCTTGGCAGATAGGGTCTTCTTTTTCGTTGATTTTGTTGCGATAATTTTTTGTGATACATTTTACAAATCGGCTGATGTTCCAGAGTGATGTCCATCGGCTTTGATTGGCATTAAAGAGGATGTTAAGGCGGATTTTATTTTCATCATCTTGATCTTTTTTGTTAACTGCTATTGTACAATTAATTTTTTGACAAGCTTTTTCAGGGGCGATACCAAGACATTTGTCGTCTAAATTATGTTCACCGCCAAAATATTTTTTAAACAATTGCGTCAATACCCCTTGATTGGCAAGATCGCTTTCTGACCAATGCTCTTCCTGGGATCCTTCTGATTGTGCAGAAGTGACCTTTTTGGGTTTGTTAAAGCTCAGACCGTTCAGGTTCACACACAGTGATTTCAAATAGGTTGGTTCATCAAAAAGTTCCACTTCTTCGGGCAACCATTTGTCGATGTTTTTACTGTTTGGTGGATTGGAAGGAATGGTGGGGCGAGCATCTGGAATCGGCAGGTTTGGGCCAGCAGCCATGGCATGGTTCATTATGAAAAGTAAGCATGTAGTCAACACCCACTGCCAGAGTTTTGCTTGATTCAGTATGTGGGCACACATGGAACGGGACATCGAAAATTCTCCTTGCATTCGTTAAATCAAACTGTCCGAATATCCCATTTTTATGGGCAGAATCCAGAAATGCGACAGAATGATCACCACGATATTTATAACATGCATACGTGACGGTTTGTGTTTGTTGTCGTGCAAGTGTTTGAATCTGTTCATAAAAGATAGTAATTCATCATTGTTTTTCAGGGTGGATATTGTTTTATTTTAAACTTGTAATTATATTTTTCCTTTTCACATGGCTGCATTATGTAACCTGTATGGGTGGGCAAGGTCAAGAAAAATTATTTATGCTTGTGAAATTTTAATGAGGTTTGAGATTCAGGCTGGATGATATGATTTTGAAATCAATAGATTGCAGCCTCAGGAATGAATGGGTGAAAGGCTTTGGACATGATGTCTATGATTTTTGTTGTGTTGTAGTCATGGGGCGGTGAGGGGGTGCAAGGCACTCATGGGCACCTTTCACTTTGGTGGGGGATGGGTGATCAGGATGATGGGGGGATCTCGCATCAAACCCGGCCAGGGGAAGGATTCCCCTGGACATCAATCATTTTTTTTGTTTTTTTTCATTGTTTTCGATGTGATCGGATATCTGATTTTTTGATCACGCGGCCATGAAGGTCATACTCCGTTGAGTTCGTGATCTTGACAGTGACAATGGAACCGGGTTTCGGGATCGAACCGTGCAGATAGGTCACGCCATCGATTTCCAGAGCCTGACCCATGATCCGACCCACCACCGCCCCGTCATGCTCAACCCCATCCACCAATACCGGGAGTCGCTTGCCAACCCGTTTGGCCAATTTTTCCCGACTGATCCTTTGTTGCAACTCCATGAGTCGTTCACGACGTTGTGTGGCCACGTCCGCCGGAACCTTGTCTGGCAATCGGTAGGATTCTGCCTCCAACTCGTCGGAATACGTAAAAATCCCCACATGATCCAAGCGCATCCTTGCCATGAATTCATACAAACATTCATATTCAGCTTCTGTTTCCCCAGGAAATCCCACAATGAAAACCGCGCGCAAAAACGCCTCCGGCATCCGGGAACGAATACGTTCCACCAATGCGATCAGACCCTCTTTCCGTTCGGTGCGTTTCATTCTGCGTAACACGTCATCATGCGCATGTTGCAACGGCAAATCAAAATAGGGCAGAATTTTTTCAGATGCCGCAAAACAATCCAGCAAGGCATCCGTGATCAACGTCGGGTATAAATACATCACACGGATCCAACGTATTTTTTTGATCTGTTCCAAACGGTTCAGCAAAACAACCAGATCCAGTCGGGGTTGCAAATCCCGACCATACAACGTGGTATCCTGCGAAACCAGCGTGATCTCTCGTACCCCACCATCGGCCAATGCCTGGGCCTCCCCCACAATCTCCTCCAAAGGCCGGGAACGAAAGGGACCGCGTAATTTGGGGATAATGCAAAAAGTACAGGGATTGCTGCACCCTTCCGCAATCTTCAGATAGGCCGTATGGGGCAGGGTGGTCAAAATGCGTGGGGCCTGGTCCGAAGCCGTGACAAAGTCAGGCTCCGGCATCCGGGAGGAGGGGGCACGTAACCATTCCATCAGTTGATCATGTCCTGTGGTCCCGGCCAGCACGTCAATGGCAGGAATCTCTGTCCGTAACTGCTCACCATAACGTTGGGCCAGGCACCCGGTCACCACCAATCGTTTGCCAGGATGCGCCGCCTTGATGGCTGCCATTTCCAGAATCGCTTCACGGGATTCTGCCTCGGCATCGGCCTTGAATCCGCACGTGTTCACCACCAATAAATCAGCTTTGGCCGGGTCAACCGTCAGATCATAACCCCCCTCCAGAAAACGTCCCAACAATCGTTCAGCATCCACCACGTTCTTGGGGCATCCCAGAGAAAGCAAACCTACCTTCAAGGATTTCTTGCCCGGCTGTTTTATACCCACGCCATTACTCCCGAAAATTGGTAAATTGTAACGGCAATTCATAGCCGGCTGCCTTGATGCTGGTAATGGCTTCCTGCAAATCATCCCGTTTCTTGCCCGTCACCCGTACCTGATCCCCCTGAATCGAGGCCTGTACCTTCAGTTTGCTCGCCTTGATCCCGGCAACAATCTTTTTGGCCAGTTCGGTTTCCACTCCCTGTCGCACAGTGATCTGTTGACGCTTGGTCCCCCCAAAGGCCGATTCCACAGTGCCGTAATCCAATACCTTGGTGTCCACCTTGCGACGCACAAGTTTCTCTTTCAGAACATCCAGCACCTGTTCCAGTTTGTAATCGTCATCGGCTATCACCTTGATGATCGCCTCTTCACGTTCCACCTTGCATTTGGAACCGCGAAAATCATACCGGGTGCCAATCTCCTTGACAACCTGGTTGATGGCATTATCTACTTCCTGCATGTCCACTTCGGATACAATGTCAAATGATGGCATGGTCGGTCTCCCAATATTTAAGACAGGAAAATGGTTGGGGGATTTATTATGGTATGAGCCTTTTTGCGATACTTCCTGGGGGGGGGGGGGGGGGGGG
>JAMOBH010000218.1:0-9626 GCA_039908085.1 Magnetococcus sp. YQC-5 | reverse complement strand
CACCGACATGGCTTATGATCCTTGCAGGATACAAACTTCCATCACAAAAATCAAGCATAAATAATTGTTCTGCAAGATATTTTGCTATTTTCTGCCAAGCACTATTTAACAGATTTAGTGAGATTTCCACAGATTTCCAGATTTCTGTCCCCAGATTTTTCTTGACCCAAGATTTCTGTTGTTCCAAGATTTCTGCAGGGCGTCCACGAACTGCCGGATCTGCTGGCGTGGCCCCCAAAAGTCTTCGAATGGATCTGGATGGTAGTCATGCATTCAATTTATACAAAGTTCTATTATTCATGAGGTTTTTTGGATTCTAAAAGCTCACTGGCCGCTTTCGCCAGTTCCGGTTCTTTTTCATCGTATTGTTCTTTTAATTCACGAATATAGATCCATCCAAGACTGGAGATTGATGACGAAATATAATTATTTTTACAAAGTGCTTTCAGTTTTGGAATGATCAATTCAGGTGTGTTTGTTCGATAAAAATGTACTAAATTGTCAAGATTTAATAGCTCTTTGTAGACTTCTCGATCCTCGATGTCGTCATTTTTTAAGTTTTCATAATCAATAAACGTGCTAATAAACAGTTGAAGACGGATTGAATTGATTTGTTCTTTTTTGATTTCAATACTGATTTCAGATCTTTGTTTTTTGATGTCTGTATCGATCTCATTTTTTTGCTTTCTTATGTTTTCAACAGAATCAAAAGCAAGTTTCACCCAAACGGTAATCATTGCGGGAAATGTCAGGGCAATAATCGCGATCAGGAGTTTCATGTCTACCGGAATATTTGAATTTAAATCAAACTTTAAGTTAGTATTTGTTGGAAAAAGTACGACTAAACAATAAAGAATGGTGGTCCAAAAAATGCTATTTTTGATACGATAAAGAAAAGTTGATATTCCCGCTAACGTGTCGCGAATATTGCTTTGGATTACAAAAAACGATAAAAAACAACCAAGCAAGAAAAATATTTTCCATGTATCCTGTGATATTGAAATGACTGTAAAAACCAACATCACACAAACACCAAGAAATCCCAACAAAATTCTGATAGCTGACGACCACTTCTTAATCTCGTCAAGTACTGCTACACCCATTCCAAGAATAACCAGCGATGATACTATAATACAGTCAGGACAAGCCATTAATTTGTTCAATACATACATAAGCATAATAATTTAGCTCCATATTTTGATTGGATGATTGCCCTAACAGGACATAGCAAGTATATCCACGACCTTTTTGGGAAGCTGAGATGGTAAAACTTCATATTTATCAATCACTTCTGTTTCCCTTCCTTCCTCAAAACAGGGTTGAAACACACCATACACTGTTGTGATATAGCAATACTTAGTTTCTTTTTTGTGTTTGCGTAACCAAGCTCCAAGAGCTTGTCCTTCATTTTGAGCAATAAGGCAATTGACGGGAATTGTTTTTTTTAATTCATCTGGTAGCGGAGGAATAAAAAGATCAATAATAACAATGTCATATTTCTTGTCATGCGAAGAGAGTTTTGTCAATGCCCTTTTTAAATTACCGGTCATCTCTACCTTGGCTTTGGCTGCTTCCAAGGCTTCACAATAGCCTCTCATGATATCCAGTTGATCGTCTATGAACAAAATTCGTTTCCCTTGTAAATCAATAGTATCAGTCATTATTATTCTCCATTTTAAGTCATGAACGTAAGCGGCCAAGTGATTTCTGCCCGAACCAGTTTGCCCCCATCAGGGGTGGTAATATTATCCAGAGACAAAGACCCTTTGCAGGCATTGACCCAGACCCGGCTGGCCGCCAATCCCACATGAGCCCCATCCCTCTTGGGTGCGTCCGGTTTTTTGTAGGCAATAAATTTGAGTGCATCTTCTTCTGGTGACATTTCGCCTTGATTGTCAATGATCAATTTCCACATTGTATCATCCTTGCTGGCACGAATATCAATGTTTGTCTCTTCTTCGCCAAATTTTACGGCATTATCCAAAATGTTACGTACCACTCTCTGAAAAACCTCTTTGCTTCCAGAAAGGGCAACCTTCCAAACAGGATCATCAAGATCTGGTTTTATAGATATGTTTCGCTCTAAAATTATAAGATTTTCATTGTAAAGATTAATATAATCTTCAATAATGCTGCCTGGGTTGTCAAATTTCAAGGTGCCATCATGAATTTTTTCTGTCTGCAAATCCATAAAATTTTGAGACAGTCGCCATAAGCGGTCGCCACTACGTTTGGCGCGTAGCAGGTGTTGATCACAGGTCTTCTTGAAGTCTTGATTGGTTGAGCAATACAGATTTGATAGAGCATCCAGAGCATTCAACATGGGGAGCAGGTCAGAGCGCATTTCATGAACAAAAGCATGTTCCCAATGGCGACGTTCTTCACTCAGTCGGGCAGCATGAAGAAACCATCGTACACGTTGCAATAATGCCTGAAGAATGTTGATCCGGTCAATATCAAAGGTATAGGGGCTATCACTGTACAATCCAATAGCACCAACTTTCCTGCTGTTCCACCAGATAGGTATGGCCACATAAGATTTTACTTTACTTTCAAAAAAATTATAGATTTTTATAGCTTCGGTCTTACGTGCCAAGGAAGACTCATTGAAATGCTGCAACAAATTGGTTCTTTCTGGGCTTAGGTCAAATCGGGGCAGATAAATTTCTTTTCCACTGGTCCAGCATTGTACAATAGGAAAGTATATATCGGTTAACTCATATTGATTATTGTTGATAAATGCTCCTTGTTTTTCTCCAAAAGTAGAACTGATTAACAAAGTGTTCATTGCTCCTTCGTGTTTTACTAAAGTGCCGCCAGATGCTTTGGTAACATCAATAGCAGTTTTCAGTAATAGATTTTCCAATAATGCGCGGTCTGTTTGCTGTTCATACAGTTCGGCATCCAATTTCAATAATCGTCTATGCTGTTCCAGTTCTTTTTCGCGCTCTTCCAAATCCACAGCTTTGGTCACATCAAGCAGGATGTGACCCAGAGCGTCCTTGATCATGTCAACCATCTGTTCAGTGATATTTGTAGAACCAGAAGAACCATCTTGCATGGCGGTGGATCCCTTCCGGTCAAAGGAAAAAAAGCCGGCAATACGACAGTCATCTAATGGCCCGTGGCGAAATACCGGCACTTCAATCCACGCATCCAAATCTCGTTTGCCCACAATTTCTTCCCAGTAACTGACAGCCTCATCATTCATATCAAGATCAATTTGGGTAAGAATATTAATTATTGGAGTGCATTCCTCTTGATGCTTATGTTGCTCCATATATTTATAGAATCTTTGTGCTAAAGTCCCCTCTGGTGAGTGAGAGTGTGGAAGTGTTACTAATTTTTTTAGAACCCCTTCGTTCTCAACAAGCTCCATCATTCCAGCACAACCGGGTATCTGGTGGATCCGGTAAAAGCGTCCTCGCGTGAAACCTGCCTCTTTCATCGTGAGAAAGGCTTGCCGAATCAGTTTGGGCAGCTCAGTCAGGTAGCCTTTTGGGGATAGACGATGGGCTATCTGAGCCAAATACTGACCATTCTCGATAGGGAAGGAATCCATACGATAATACCCTTCTGGATCAGCTCCGACTTGTAAAGAAGTTGATGACCAAAATTCTACAGGAGCAGGAATTTTATTCTCTGAAAAGGGAAGGAAAAGGTTTGTGTCTGGACGGTTCATTGGACCAGACTCCCAATGCTGACTGGTAAAAACAATGCTTCCGTGGCTGTCAATAACTCTCAAAGGTAAGGGTACCAAACGTAGGGCATCTGGCAATTTGAAGGTCGATTGTTGACAAGATTTCAACAAATTATCCAAAGCAGTGGGTTGCAAGGGTTTGCGTAGCCACTGGGATTGAATGGTCGGGAACTCTTGGCGCAATTGTTGAAGAACCACTTCCTCCATACCAGAAATCACCCATAACCGCATCTGATTCCAATCAATAGCACAATGGTCCCGTAAATACGCCAACCATAGGGGTGCTTTCCATTTTCCCAGGTTGATGTCCAAAATGACATCGGTTGGATTCCGCTGCAAAGCTGTCAGAATGGCTTCTACATTGATCGATGGGGACAAGGTATGCCACCCAGCACTTTGAAGATCGTTGGAGACATTCGCCCGAAAATCCGGGTCATTATCCAAAAGCAAAACCAAACGTTGTTCTTTTGAATCCATTTTGAATACTCCTGTTCAGTCAACCAAAACATATTGGTAATTTAATAGCCAGTTGACTTCCCAGCCAGCGAACGCTCTTTTCAATTTGCAAATCTCCCCCTACAGAACGCAATAAATTATAAGAAACATATATTCCCATTCCATAACCCGCATTTCCCTTGGCAGTTATACGAGGGGTATAAAAAGTTTGTTTCTGTGAGGCATTCATGCCGTAACCATTATCTTCAACTCGTATCACGATGGGACGTTCTGGATCTTTGAAATCCAAAAACACCTTCACCTGAATGCGACCCCACCGTCGATTACCCACGTGGTAAATGGCATTGTCCAGCAGGTTGATCAAAGGCTGTTCCAATACGGCTGGTGGCAGGCTGGTCACCAGATTTCCAGGACATGGTGTGAATTCCAACATCAGGTATGGGTTGTTCCCCTGGTGTTTGACAATGGAGATAATCCGTTCGACTGTTTCGTTGACCCGGATGCGTTCGGTACGATCTTTTTGGATGTAGGCCAAGTTCCCGGTGGCCAACTGGGCTATCCTTTGAAGCTGTTGAGCAATTTTTTCCAGTTCTGTTCTGAGGGCGATATAGTCCAATCGCAAAGACCCTTTCCCCAAGAGATTGAGTATTCGGGTAGCAGAGTTGGCAGTTGGGCCAGCCATGACTCGCAAATCGTGGAGCAGGGCAGCAGAAGTGCGCCCAAGGGTGGCGAAGGCCTCCGACTCTGTCACGTATTGGACCAGGGTCAGTCTTTCCGCCAACTCAACAAATCTGGGAAGTTCTTGACGCACTTTGTCTTTATCGGCATCATTCAATCTGCCAGTACAAAAAAATGCCAAGGCGCGGTCAGGTTGTTCATGTATACGTATTGGCCAAACCCATACATAGGTGGCCAAGGCAGGAGCACTCTCTTGCAGAAAAGAGGCTTTAAAAAGGGGTCGCTCCAATTCTTCCGATTGTTCAATGGCATTGGCAACAGCCGTGAAAGCGAGTTTGTCTTCCAGGTTTTGGAGTAGTCTGGATGAGATGCCCCAACTTGCTTGAATAGTAAAAACCCCATCTCGTTCCTTTCTGGCACAAAACACACCCAAAGAATGAGTCTTTTGGCATAAAGTTTCTAATAGGTGTTGTTCTTGTTGTTGGATTGGTTGCTCCAACCCTTTACCTCTCCATAATAATTGATTGTCTTTATCATATATATATATGTAAATTTTAACAAATCTTGTTCATCAAACCATGAATACAAGATTTGATCATTCATCGGTTTCATGATAATTGAAATTGGTAAACTCAAACTGATGGACTTTCTGGTGTCCAGATTGGCAGTAATCAGAATTTTTGCGATACTGACAGATTGTATCCATAGCAGAATGTTTTGTTGAATGGTTTCATCCGGCCAATCCAGACTGGCAATAATATGAGTGGTGTTATTGGGAGAAAAGCGTCGTTGCGCCTCCTCCAGAGTGGTGGCAAACTCTCCACGTCCTCCCAGAACATCCACCCATCCTTTCAAAGCGAGACCAAACTCTTTGTCTGCATCGATAACAAGCAATTGGGTTCCCAATGGCACCATGCGTGCAGGCTTGGGTGTGACCATCAACTGTGTGGGATTGTCCTCGTCAGGAGGAAGAAGATTTCTGCGGCGCAATTCCTCCTGACGTTCTCTCAATTGCAGCAGAGAGCGAACATTGAGGCTGATCTCCAATCGGGAAAGATCTTTGAATTCAACCAAAGCTTGAATGTGATCTCCGATGTGTATGGTTTTGGCAATATCATCCTCGCCTCCTTCTGGCAGCCGGGATTGATGTAAATACGCATCAATGCCATTCTCTAAACGCACGATAACTCCAGAATCCCCGACAAAACAAATTGCCGTCCCGTTGACTTCACTTTTGATAGAAGGGGCATCAACAATCCAAGGGTTATCTTCTTTTTTTGCCCAGGAAAGGCTGGCTATCCAAAGGCTGCTGTCTCCTTGAGAGGGTTGCAGCAAGAATAGAGGGTATTGTTGTCCGATTTGAAATTGGTTTGACGTTTTTTTTTGCTCATCATCGAATCTGACTCGTGCGTTTTGTGCAAAAGGGTGGGTTTCAATGATGGCAAAGTGAATGATATCAGATGCAACGCTGATGACACGTCCGGTGACGAACCGTTTTTCCATGGGGAGTGATGGGTGATCTTGTTTCATAGGTCAGATTAAACCAATAAAAAATAACTCAGATGTGAATTAACACTATGATGTATTAATCCCCTTGCAAATGACTCTAAAAATACTATCATAATCTATATGATATTTTTTAGTTATCATTTATTGTTGCTATTATAAGATCCGATGCCTTTTACCGTCTCTGTCCACAGCCCATTGAAAATCTTGATTTTTCAAAACAAAAGGCCGCCCGGAAAGGCGGCCTCACGCAAAAAACGCAATCAACCGCAGCTCTCCCCCCTACTGCAACACCACCCGTATCTGATGAATGATCTCTTCCGAGCGTTGCAGTATTTGTTCCAGGGAGTCAGCCAGGCACAGTTCAACCTCATTGGGGCCGATGGCTTGAATATAGAGTCTGTTGTCCTTGACCAAACCAGGGCCAAACGAGACACTCTTTTCCCGCAACTCTTGCGCACCTCGTGGAATATTCCCCAATCCAGCCAACGGAGAACTGGAATAAATCAACACAAATGTGCCACGTGTTGGAATGCCGATCTCACGCCACTCCCGATACGGACCATTCTGGTGCAGGGTGGGCTGAAACACCCCATTGTGCAGACGACCGACAAACAAACGAAAAGGTGCCTCCCCGGTATCGTTGGCTGGGGTCGCACTCTTGGCCAACAGCGTCTCTCCAGGAATCAACTTCAACAACCCAATGGCCACTCCAGTCTTGGCCGTGGGACAATAGGGATTCAGAGGATCGCCAACCGGCGGTCGATGCACAATAAACTTTTCAAAAACAACAGATTTTTGAATTTCCTCCAAGGCGATGTTCTTCATGACGCCCTCGGATGGGGGAGACCATTTGAACATCTTGTTTTGCAGCATCGCAGCAAACAATGCCTGTACCAACACTGCACGACTGGCATTGCCTGCTTCCAGAATATGCACCTCCTCAGGAATCAAACCACGCTCTTCAAAGGCACGCTTCATGGCAATGAAAAATCGATGAATCCCTTTGCCCACCCGCTTGACCAGAAAATGATTGATGCCATCACGATCAATCCGAAACGTCACCGCAACCTTTTCCCGGCTGCGGTTCAACAACTCCATCGGAACCTCCAGAATCGTATCCGGGGGCCTCACGGTCTGGGTGTCAGAATACAACGTAAACTGGTCGTCCATCAGGTATTGACTCAGGGCATCGGCGATGCGATCCGATTGCCGACGCGCCGGTCGTTTGGGTTCCGTGTCAGCATGGAGCGGCTCCAGATCCCAACGGAAATTTTCCCATAACGGTCGTACCCTGGCAGTCAATAACGCTGAATTGATCTGGGCAACATGTGTGTTGTCCAGAAACAACTCATAGCCAGGAAAGCGTTCAGCTTCCGGGGGCATGGAAAATGGAATTTGATGCTCCCGGCATAGCTCCAGATTTTGCTTGAAGCCAATATATGCCAGATTGGCCACCAGATTTTCACCGCCCAAATACATGTCACCACTCGCACCAAAACGCTCAATAACCCGTTCGTATCCCTGCGCGATCTCCTCCGGCGTGGGTGTGCGGTACAGACCAAAATCAAAATCCGTACTGCCCCCACCGAAATCAAACACCGCATAGGCCGTTCCTTCCTGGGTGGGAGGAATCGCCAACTCCTCCAGCGCGCATGCTGCGTAAGCCGCTGGCTCCGAAGCCTCTTCCCGCATGAGGAATCGATCCATCTGGGGACTTTGCATCAATGTCTCTGGCAGGCTGCGCATGATGCCTCTGGAAAATGCCGTGAGGATCGCACGCTTGACCTCCCGTGGATACGTGACCGGAAAGGTCATGTAATATTCCAGAAACAAACCATTGGCACGGTGATTGATAAACAAGCCAAGATAATAGGCATACAACTCGATTGGATCAAACGGATCCTCTCGCGAAACCGCAATGGGTTGGCCACGCACAGGCATTGGCGCGTCAGTGGCACTGATTTCCAGTTCCAGGCCGGTACACTGATCCGTAATGCGACGGTGGCGCAATTCCGGTGAAAGCGGCCATTGTTTGATGTTGGTCAGCATGCTGGCCACAATGCGTTGATCTGCTTCGTTTTCTCGGTAATTCTTTGAGGCTTCATGCGAAAATTTGAAATCATCCCAGCGCGTCATGGGTTGATGAGGCTCACTGGTCCAGGCCGCCAACAAACGCGGCAAATGTATAAACTCCAATACCGTTGGGTTCTGGTAATCCGCCGGTACAGGCTTGCGGAAAAAATCCGACATCCCCACCCGCAACAATGTGGTTTTGCCATCTTCCCGGCACGCCACCACCGTGGAACTGGTGCCAAAATCAATGGCAATCACCCCTTTTCGGACATCATGTTCCGGGTTTCTGGCCTCCCAGGGGGGATCCAGCGTCATTTCGATCCATCCTGGTCCGGTGGGGGGATGCGGCTGATAGAGTTCCCACAATCCTTTATCCATATCCGTCAGGTACGAGGATTCCAAAATCGGCAGACGGGCGCGTATCCAATCTCCCTCCAGGAGGCGTTGTTCCAGAGCTTTGACCGAAAGTATGCTGGGTTCGCTGGATTTCTGCGTTTGTTTGTTGAGTTCTTTGGTGAGTAGATACAGTTCATGCATTTTCTCACCAACTCCAACTACATCTTTTGGAATCAGTCCATGGCTTAAAATAAAGGCAAATACATCTCGTTGTGCAACGCGGTGAATGGGCAGTACCATTTGCGGGGTTTCTGTTTCATCGCTTTCCGCACCACCGCCAATCATAAGAGTACGATAACCTGGACCGTTGGCGGCTGGATTGCACGACAACAGCGTGGCCCCACGAAATTTTTCGTGGCTGCGGAACAAGTCTTCCCTGGCTATGGTGCGCAACTCTTCCATCGATGGCACTTCCCAATGCTTGAACGCATAAATCTGAATCCGTGCTACGTGTTGAAACATCAATGCCGGAGTTGAAACAAAGTCATGCAATAACCACAAACAGTTGAGTTGATTGTCAAAATGTAACTTTGGCTGCTTGATGAAAGTGATAAACCGTTGTCTGGTCAAAAGCTCCACTATCTCCTCACGTAACGTGCGAAGTTTCCTGCGAGCTTGCGGATCAACTTCAGGGGTCAAACGCGGAAGTAAACGGTTTTCACGCAGTCGAAAGCTGGATACCTTCATGGAAAACTCCAATGGGGCAGAGGGAATAATGTGAAATCAATGATGCCTTTCGGAAAAAAAAAGTCAAAAGCAAAACCCTGGGGGATGAATCCCCCAGACCCCCTCTTTTTTTTTAATAATAAAAAAT
>JAMOBH010000217.1:0-9650 GCA_039908085.1 Magnetococcus sp. YQC-5 | reverse complement strand
TCCAGGGGCAACGCCCCTGGTGGGGTCCAGGGGCAACGCCCCTGGTGGGGTCCAGGGGCAACGCCCCTGGTGGGGTCCAGGGGCAACGCCCCTGGTGGGGTTTGGGGCGCAGCCCCAACTAATCCATTTTACCAACATTTTCAAATCGTCCCGGCTTCAATGGAAAGCCAACCATTGACACCTGACCTGGAAACGTGGAGAATGAATCGGTGGGTAAATTCAAACATAACCATTTGAAATCAAACCCTTCATTCAAGTGCCAAACACGATGTCAACACCCGACATGACCGATCCAGCCCTTACACCAACCACCCAGACCAATCCTTTCATGGGTGTACTGATCACCGTGGTCATGATCTGCTCCCTGCTGCTGTTCGTGGAGGGAGGCGTCCGTCTGCGCCAATGGTGGTTGTATGGATTCTTCACCCATCAAGAAAAAATGACGGAATTCAAGCCAGATCTGGGCATTGATCTGCCTGTTGCCGGTTTTGCCTCCCGCACGATCCAAATCAATGCCCTTGGACTGCGCGGACCAGAACTGACCCTGCCCAAACCAACCGGGACGTTGCGTTTGACCTTTATTGGCGGATCGACCACGTTCTGCCCAGAGGTGAGCAGTAACGATGCGGTTTGGCCCCATCTGGTCTGGCAGCGTCTGCAAAAACAGACCCCTCACCTGCGCATGGACTACATCAATGCAGGTGTCAACGCATACTCGACCAAACAATCCCTGATCCATCTCCAAAAAATCGTGGCCCCGCTCCAACCAGACCTGATCGTCATCCTGCATGGCGGCAACGACATGACCCTGGAAACCCGTGCCTTGGCAGAAGAACAAGGATTAACCAGCAAACCGTTTACGCATAGCTGGATGAGCGACTACTCGCTTTTCTGGTTTCTGGTGGAAAAAAATCTCCAGATCCGTTCGGTTCAGGCAAACAAAGAACGTCTGACCTCTTTTCCGGTTGATTTCGGACTTCCGTTCGAGGAAAATCTGACCCATCTGATCCGGGAAGCCCAAAAAGTCTCCCGATTGGTGGCTGTCTCCACCACCTCCCAGCACATACGCAAGGAACACACATCAGAAATCAACAGGCGCGCCGCAGCCTCTTCACAATATTATATGCCATTCCTCTCCCCGGAGGCCCTGCTGGACGCCTTTGACCGTTACAACGCCGTGATTCGTCGGGTGGCGCGCAAAACCGGAGCCCTCTTGCTCGATATCGAACTGCGCATCCCTGGCGACCCGGAACACTTTGTTGACGCCGTGCATTTTACCGACCAAGGCAACCGTGTCATGGCTGAACAGGTCAGTGCTGGAATCCTGAGTTCCACACGCTGGCAGGAAATCATCACTAATGGGACACCTCACCCACCCAAGGGAAAACGGACACCATGAAACCTCCCATCCCCAGCAATCGCGCTTTTGGGCTTGTCATGGGCACCATTCTGGCAGCCATCACGTTCATTGCCACATTCGTCTTCAACAATCCACTCTTCTGGACCGGACTTTTGGCTGCAACCTTTCTGCTCCTGGCCATCACCATACCCATGCTCCTGATGCCCCTGAATCGTCTCTGGTGCCGCCTCGGTTGGCATCTGGGCAAAATGAACAATGCCCTGCTGCTCGGCCTGATCCTCTATGGCCTGCTCACCCCGGTGGGCCTGCTGTTGCGTCTGTTCCAACACAATGCCTTGCAGCTAAAATTCAACCCTGATGCCAAAACCTATCTAAATCCGGTCTATCGACAATCCAACCGCGATACCTGCCAAGATCTGTTTTAGTACCAACCTATAACTTTTTTAATCAGGTGTTCTCATGTCACTGTTTGGACAAATCTGGAAATTCCTGCGCATCTATCGAAAAATCTGGATGGGGCCGGTCATTCTGTTCCTGCTTTTATTGGGCGGGCTGTTGATCTTTGCGCAAGGCTCGGCTTTCACGCCGTTTCTGTACGCGATTTTCTAATGCCATGATCATACTTGGCATTTCAGCGTTTTATCACGACAGTGCAGCGGCTTTGGTGCAAGATGGTGTCATCATAGCCGCTGCCCAGGAAGAACGCTTTACCCGCAAAAAATGGGATCCTTCGTTACCGCGCCATGCCATTCGCTATTGTCTGGCTCAGGCCGGCATCACGCTTGATCAGGTCGATTGGGTCGGCTTCTACGACAAACCCTTGCTGACCTTTGACCGGCTGCTGGAGACCTATCTGACCTATGCCCCACGGGGATTTGCCTCCTTTGTGCAAGCCATGCCGGTATGGGTCAAAGACAAACTGCTGATCCAATCACGCATTCTGGATGGTCTCAACGGGATGGGGCTTGGCGTGGTGACTGCGGACCAGATGCAATTCACGTTTCATCATCACTCCCATGCCGCCAGTGCCTTTTTTCCCTCGCCGTTTGAACGGGCGGCGGTCCTGGTGCTGGATGGCGTTGGCGAATGGGCCACCACCTCCCTGGGTCGGGGTCAGGGCAGTGAATTGGAATTGCTGCAAGAGATCCGCTTTCCCCATTCCCTGGGCATGCTCTACTCGGCTTTTACCTATTATCTGGGATTCAGGGTCAACGACGGAGAATACAAGGTCATGGGCCTGGCCCCCTATGGCGAACCTCGTTATGCCCAACGGATTTTCGACTCCCTCATGGATCTCAAAGAGGATGGCTCATTCCGGCTCAATATGGATTATTTCAATTATTGCACTGGATTGACCATGACCAATCACCGTTTCGACACCCTGTTCGACAACCAACCGCCACGCACCAGCAAGCAACCCCTGACGCAACGCCATATGGACCTGGCCCGTTCCGTTCAGGCCGTCACGGAAGAGGTGATTCTGCGTCTTTGTCAAACCTTGGCGACCTTGACCGGGGAATCCAATCTCTGCATGGCAGGGGGCGTGGCTCTCAACTGTGTGGCCAATGGGCGCATTTTACGTGAAGGTCCGTTCGATCAAATCTGGATCCAACCGGCAGCCGGAGATGCCGGGGCCGCATTGGGCGTGGCATTGGCCATTGACCAGATCCACTCCCGGAAAAGAGTTCTCCAAACCAATGGATTGGATGCCATGGCAGGCAGTTATCTTGGCCCGGAATACGACCAGGAGGCGATTCATCAATGCCTGCGTCAACATGGGGCGGTCTTTCACGACCTGGAGGATGACCTGTTGTTTCCGCACGTTGCGCAACTGTTGGCGGCAGAAAAGATCGTAGGCTGGTTTCAGGGCCGGATGGAATTCGGCCCCCGCGCCTTGGGCAATCGTTCCATCCTGGGTGATGCCCGTTCTGCAAAAATGCAAAAAATGCTCAATCTGAAAATCAAGTACCGGGAGAGTTTCCGTCCTTTCGCACCTGCGGTGTTGGCGGAACGGTGCAGCGACTATTTCGACCTATCCTCCCCCAGTCCCTATATGCTGTTGGTCAGTGCCGTGCAACCTCACCGTCAACGCCATTTAACCGCCGAAGAGAAAAAACTCACGGGTCTGGACCAATTGCATCTGTTGCGCAGCGACATCCCTGCGGTTACCCATGTCGATTATTCCGCGCGAGTCCAAACCGTCCATCGCGAAACCAATCCCCGCTTTCACCGTTTGCTGGAGCAGTTCGCGGAATGGACGGGATATTCGGTGTTGGTCAATACGAGTTTCAATATTCGGGATGAACCTGTGGTCTGCTCCCCGGAGGACGCCTATCGCTGTTTCATGGGGTCGGAAATGGATGTCTTGGTCCTGGGCAACACCCTCCTTGACAAAAAGGAGCAGGCATGACCCTACCGATGTTTTCCGACCGCATTCTGACCCTTTTGCAGCCCCTGGAAGGCACAGGCACTCTGGAAATGGCACCTGATGCCTTGTTCTGTCCAGAGACTCAAACCCATTATCCTTTCCGCAACCAGATACCTTCGCTTTGCCTGGCCAACCATGACTGGCCGCCAGAACCATCCCAGGCCGTACACGCCCATTATGCAGGCATGGAAGAGTTCGGAGATTTGGTCACCAGAGGACATGGCGACCCCTTTTATCATGGTCTGCTCAAGGCCATTGGTTACAACAAGCTGATTCTTGATTGTGGGTGTGGCAGCGGTGTTTTGAGCAACTATCTGCAACTCAACAACAACCATGTGTTGGGCATAGACATCTCTGTCTCCGCACTCGCCTTGGCCATTGAATACAAAATGCGCAATCAATTGACGCGCAGTGGTTTTATCCAAATGGATCTGTTCCATCTGGCCATACGGGACAACTCATGCGATGTGATCATCGCCCATGACGTGTTGCATCATACCCCCAACGCACGTCTGGCCTGTCGCCATCTGGTGCAAAAACTGCGACCCGGTGGCATCATCCTGGTGGGGGTCGCCAATGCCCTGGGAAAAATGCCGCCCTGGTCACGTGCCACCCCACTCCCACCCATCACCCGGCATACAATGGATGAGGTGTTGGATTGGTTTGCGGAAAACAATCTGGAATACCTGAACTGCTCCCCGCCTATTCTGGACACCGATGGAGAATCCGTTGCCAGTCTGTTTGCCAAGACCCAACCAGGTACTGTTTTTCAACGTTTGATTACACAATGGTCCTGGCGCAAGGGGATCCTGTTCAATATGGTGGGACGGAAGTCTCTACAAAAAAAATAAAACGAGGCTTTCTGTAACTACGAAACGTTGTTATAATGTCCTCATGAACATCGAATGGGACGAAGACAAACGGCTTGTCAACCTGCACAAGCATCGAATCGATTTCCTGGATGCTGAGGAGGTGCTGTCCGGTCCCACGCTGACCATTGAGGACAATGGCCCCTATGACGAACTGCGATTTCTCACTTTAGGATTACTGCGTGGTCATGTGGTGGTTGTAGCACACACCGAGCGGGAGGACCGAACTCGAATCATTTCCATGCGAAAGGCGGTAAAACATGAGCGGGAAGCGTACTTCTCTCAGTTCTGAGACCGATTGGACAGCCATGAATGCCATGACGGATGATGAGGTGGACACCAGCGACATTCCCCCGATTCCACTGGAGAAGTTCGCCCAGGCCATGGTGAAACGAGAAGTCCCACCGATACAGGCGAAGCGACAAATCACCCTGCGACTCGACGCCGATGTGCTGGACTGGTTCCAAGGCATGGGGCACGGGTATCAGACGCAGATCAACACCATTCTGAAGGCCTACAAACAGGCGCATAAGCTGGGATGAGCCTCACATCATCCGAAAACATCTTCAAACGCAAACAGGCTGGCCTTGTCATTTCCGAAGTTGAAAATCTTTTTTGAGACCATCGGCTTCGCCAGGATGTTCATGTCTTGGAAAAACAAACAATCGATTCCATCCAGCCTCACCAAAATCCACACCGCACACGTCACAACCACTTCGAAATCGCGCTGCAATATGTTAAACTCTAACAAGCTGAAATTCAGAAGCCAACACAAGCCACCCTCTTTGACAAGTCAAACCGTATCATGGACCACAACGCCACAGACACTAAGGACAAAAAAGGAACCAAACATATGCATAACCATTCTCGGATCACTTTCTGGTTGACCGGTGCCGTCTTGGGCGTCTGCCTCGCAACCACACAAACGGGTTGGGCTGGCAATCCGGGACGGGTCAGTTTCTCGGAAGATGTCTTCCCCATTCTGCAATACCGCTGCCTGGAATGTCACAAAGTCGGTGCCCCAGGCCTGGCCTTCTCCGGCCTGAACCTGGAATCCTACGATGGCCTGATGAAAGGCACACGCTTCGGACCTGTGGTCATACCAGGCAATGCCATGGTCAGCAACCTGAACGTCCTGGTGGAAGGCCGGGCCGGTATCCGTATGCCACACAACCGGAAACGCCTGACCCCTTGCGAAATCGATATTCTACGCAACTGGGTCAATCAGGGAGCTAAAAACGATTGATGAAACTGCGTACTGTGGTCATCCCGGTAGCGGGACTGGGAACACGATTCCTCCCCGCCACCAAGACCCTCCCCAAGGAAATGCTGCCTGTAGTGGATAAACCACTGATTCAATACGCCGTCGAAGAGGCGTGGGCCGCTGGCATGGAACGCATCGTCTTCGTAACAGGTCGGGGCAAAAAAATACTCGAAGACCATTTCGATCACACCCCGGAACTGGAAGAGACCTTGCTCGCACGGGGCAAAGAGTCCTTGTTGGTGGAAGCCCGCTCTTCAATTCCGCCGTTGGCGGGAACACTCCTGTATACCCGCCAAAACAAACCATTGGGCTTGGGGCACGCTGTCTGGTGCGCCCGCCATGTCGTAGGCAACGAGCCATTTGCCGTCATCCTGCCTGACGACCTGATCGATACCGGCAGCCATGATTCGGTCCTGAAACAAATGGCAGATCAATTCACCCACTTGCAGACCTCCATCGTGGCCGTGATGGCTGTCGCCCCCCCGCAAACCAGCAAATACGGTATCGTGGCCCCGATTCACAAGGATCTGGATCTGACCACCCCCCAGTCACGTTGCATCCAGGTCAATGGCCTGATTGAAAAACCCTTGCCGGAAGCCGCCCCCTCCAATCTGGCCGTCATTGGCCGTTACATCCTGATGCCGGAAACATTCTCTTATCTGGAACGCAAACATCAAGGAGTGGGCGGAGAAGTGCAATTGACCGATGCCATTGCCGCATTGTTGGAAAAACAAACAGTATATGCCTTCCAATTCCATGGTACGCGCTTCGATTGCGGGGACAAGGTGGGCTTCCAGATGGCCAATATCAACTTGGCCTTGCAACGACCTGAACTCCGGGAACAACTGTTGCCGTTTCTTGATGCGCAACTGGCCCACCATCACAATCATTCATAGCATGTACAAGGATTGAACCGATGCGTATTACCATGATAGGTGCCGGTTATGTAGGTTTGGTTTCTGGCGCATGTTTTGCCGAATTCGGTGTGCATGTCACCTGCGTCGATTCGGACACCAATAAAATCAATCGGTTACGCAAAGGGGAAATCCCCATTTTCGAACCGGGACTCGACCGACTGACCCTCCGCAACACCCAGGCCGGTCGGCTGGAATTCACCACCGACATCCAATCGGTCTCCAACAGCGAAGTGGTCTTCATCGCCGTGGGCACCCCCGAACGTCGCGGTCACGGGGAAGCGGATTTGCAATACGTCTTTGCTGCTGCCCGCCAAATCGCCCACCATCTCCAGGGATTCACCGTGGTGGTGACCAAATCCACTGTCCCGGTGGGTACTGGCGTGCGCATTGCCGAAATCATCCGTCAGGAAAATCCCCTGGCAGATTTCGCCATGGCATCCAACCCGGAATTTCTGCGGGAAGGAGCAGCCATCGAAGATTTCATGCGTCCTGACCGGGTGGTCATCGGCGTGGAAGACCCCCGCGCCATCGAAATCCTGAAAAATCTTTACCGCCCCCTCTACCTGATCGAAACCCCCATCATCATCACCAATATCCCCACGGCAGAACTGACCAAATACGCAGCCAACGCCTTCCTGGCCACCAAGATCATGTTCATCAATCAAATCGCCAATCTATGCGAATCTGTGGGAGCGGATGTCCATCACGTCGCAAAAGGAATGGGACTGGATCGACGCATCGGCGGCAAATTTCTCCATCCTGGTCCTGGATACGGCGGGTCTTGTTTTCCCAAAGACACCCTGGCCCTGATACACACCGCAGAACAGTATGACACCCCCATCACCATTGTCAAAGCCGTGCTGGAGGCCAATATCTACCAAAGAAAACGCATGGTGGACAAAATCCTGCATACCATGAACAACAATCTGAACAATATCAAAATCGCAGTGTTGGGTTTGACCTTCAAGCCCAATACCGACGACATGCGCGATGCCCCGGCCTTGACCATTCTCCCGGAACTTGTGCGTCACGGCGCAAAAGTCACCGCGTATGATCCCGAAGTCAAACAAGAGGCCTTACACTATTTTTCCAATGGCGTGACATTTGCAACCGACACTTATGCCGCCTGTCAGGGAGCCGATCTCGTGGTCATTTTGACTGAATGGAACCAGTTCCGCAATCTGGATCTGGAAACCATCCGGGCTGGCATGCGCCCACGACCAGATGGGCGTTATGCATTCTGTGATTTCCGCAATATCTACGAACCGGATGCCATGCGCCGGGCCGGTTTCCATTACGTGTGTGTGGGACGATAACCATGAATGAGGTCAATCCTTATATCTTTCGTGAATACGACATCCGGGGCGTGGTGGGAGTCGGCAAGGATCTCTCCGCTGACCTGTTTCAGGATCTTGGACAGGCCTTTGCCGCCCATTTGCGCGCAGAATGCCATCGGGAATCCCTTTCCGTGGTGGTTGGACGTGATGGCCGCAACTCCTCTCCCATGCTGGCAGACGCTTTGATCCAAGGCTTGGTCAAGGGAGGGTTGGATGTGACCGATATCGGCCTGGTTCCGACTCCCGCACTCTATTTCGCTGCCCAGCATCTCCAGACAGATGCCGGCATCATGATCACAGGCAGTCACAATCCCCCGGATTACAATGGGCTGAAAATGGTCCGCGCTGGCAAACCGATCTTTGGCGCGGAAATCCAGGCACTGAAAAGACGTCTGCTCGCACAAAATTTTCCGGCCATTCCCGGTGGGCGTGTCTTGCAATACCAGGTTCTTGAGGAATATATCCATTGCATTGCCCAGGATTTTCATCCTGGTCGCGAATTGAAAGTCATTCTGGATTGCGGCAATGGCGCAACCGGTGTGGTGGCCAGGCACTTGTTGCAACTTTTGCCAGGCATTCAAGGCGAAGTGCTGTTTGACGACGTGGACGGCAATTTTCCCAATCACCACCCAGACCCAACAGTCCCGGAAAATTTGACAGCCATGGCAGCCCGCATCCAAGCAACAGGTGCTGATCTCGGCATCGCCTTTGATGGCGACGGCGACCGCATCGGTGTCCTGGATGAAAAGGGTCGCATCCTGTGGGGCGATCTCCTGATGGTGCTGTTCGCCCGGAGCATCCTGGCCAAGGATCCTGGTGCCGCTGTCATTGGTGACGTCAAATGTTCCCAGCTCCTGTTCGACGCCGTGGCCAAGGCTGGCGGAGAACCCATCATGTGGAAAACGGGTCATTCGCTCATCAAGGACAAAATGCGTGAAACCGGTGCCCCTTTGGCTGGTGAAATGAGTGGTCATTTGTTTTTCGCGGATCGTTATTTCGGCTTCGATGATGCCCTGTATGCAGCCATGCGTCTGATGGAACTGGCGGCAGAAACAACAGACTCCATTTCCGAACAGCTGTCGGATCTGCCTGAAGTCTTCGCTTCGCCAGAATTGCGTATCCCCTGCACGGATGAACAAAAATTCGAGGTCATGGAACGAGTCTTGGCCAACTTGCGAGAAGCCGGTGCTGACTTGTCTGATATTGATGGAGCCAGGGTTCGCATGGAGGATGGTTGGTGGTTGTTGCGGGTTTCCAATACCCAGCCCATCCTGGTGGTGCGTGCCGAAGCCAAAAGTACGGCCAGATTGAACGAAATCCTGGCCGGGGTCGCCGCCATCCTGGAAGCTGAAAAGGTCGTCTTCCCGAATTGGCGGGCTTGATCTGTCTCTGAAAGAAATCAAAACCAAACCAAAAAACAAAAAAATATTAAAAAAAAAAGGGTGGGGGGTTTGGGGGGCGGTTCACCGCCCCCC
>JAMOBH010000216.1:0-9681 GCA_039908085.1 Magnetococcus sp. YQC-5 | reverse complement strand
CCCCCCCCCGGTTTTGCCTTTCTCAAGATTTATTGCGTAAAGCCCGCTCCCCCACCACCAATGCTGGGTGAGACAACAGCACATCCATATTCAAGACAGCAATGCTCCCCTGATGGATCCCAACAACAACCGTATTGGCATGAGCGGTGGAAACATGCAAGGCAGCCGTCAGTTTATCGGGCTGATACTTCACCTTGCCCTCTACGGATTCAACCAGAATTCCGGCTGTGATGCCTGCTCCCCGAACCACCAGGATCCGGGAGGAAGGGTTCGGGATCAGGCTTGTGCTGATTAAAAACCATTTGATATCAATGATGGTCAAGAGTTGTCCATGACGATTGACCACTCCGGCGATTGTTTTGGGAGTGAAAGGGACTGGCGTCAGAGAGCCAACCGGAATGATTTCCTCGACAAAACGATAGGATACGCCGTAATGGGCATCGGTGTCCAATCGAACATGGAGCATCCATTCTTCCATGCTGTTTTGATGTTTATTTATTTTTGGAACGGCCAATTGTTGTGCCCGCATGCGCAGTATGTCGCGTTCCTCTGGTGTATCAGGGAGTCGTGGACGGCGATGCCCGGTTGAGGAGTCAGAATGATCCATGGGGCTACAACCTTTTGGCATACAGGGAGATTTCCGCGCGCAAAACAGGCGCGAACCGTGCGACCGTGGTGTTGGACGCATTATGAATCAACCAATGGGACGGACTTTTTTCCGCCAGATTCAACGCATTTTCCAGGCTTTTGAGACCATGAGCAACCCGATTGGTTTGCAGCAACAATAAACCCAATTGAAAATGGCATTCCAGAAATGTTCTGTCCAGAAAAATGGCTTTTCTGAAAGCCGCCTCGGCTTCGGCCATCTGACGGGCTTCCAGCAGGGCGAGTCCCTGGATCAGATAGACATGCTTGTCTGTCGATTCCAAGGCAATGCTGCTTTGACACAAAGCCAGGGTCTGATCGGTACGGCCCATGTTGGCCAGAATTTTGGCTTGATATTGCAATAATTTTGCAGATTTTTGTCGATAATGTGGCAACATTTGGATGATTTCAAGTGCTTGATGCCAGGATTCACTGCCCATCAAACGCACTATTTGTTGTTCCAAATCGTCTGTCTGAATGAACCTGCTTGTTTCATGACCAGACAGATCTTTTTTGGTTTTGAATGTCGCCTCCAAGGGCATGACCACCCGGAGCTGGCTGGGGGACCAGGTTTCGTATGGAGTGACCAAGGGGGCCTGATTTTTTGAAACCACCGGGAATTCACGCCGATAATAGACATAACGCCCATGTGGATGGATGGTACAACCCTGAATAGTGTTTTGCAGCATGTCTGCTGCCCCGGTGATCAAATATCCCCCTGGAACCAGACATTCCGCCAGTTTTGTTGCAATTTTTGTTATGGTTTCGGCATTGAAATATATAAATACATTGCGACACAAAATCAAATCCATGGCCTGAGTTTGACCCAGAGAGGTGGGATAAGCATCTTCGATGAGATTCAAACAGGTAAATTTCATCAAGGAGCGCACTTCATCCCGAACCCGCCACTCCTTGCCAATGGGCAGGAAGTAACGGTGCCGATAAACATCTGGAGTGGTACGAAAAGACCATTCTGTATAATGACCGGCCATGGCTTGTTGAAGGGCTTCGACATTGATATCAGTGCCCAAGAGGTGGATTTGCCATTGATCCAGGTTCGGAATGGCTTCCCGTAGCAGGATGGCCAAGGTGACGGTTTCCTGACCGGATGAACAGCCCGCAGTCCAGATGCGCAGAAAGGGCGTTTTCGCCTGACGTTTGGCGGCAACCACCTGTGGCAACCAGACTTGTCGCAGAAATTCTATTTGTTCTTCATCACGAAAAAAATAACTTTCTCCAGTGGTGATGCGGCTGATGAAAAATTCCATGGTCGGATCGCTGAGGGGACATACCTGCAAATGGTCCAACAAAGCCGTGATGGAGGGCATGGCAAATCGTTCCATGGCGCAGTACAAGGTATCAGTCAGGTTATCTTGCTGATGATCCTTGATGACAATTCCAGTGCGCTGGAGTATAACCTCTCGTGCCTGTTGCAAGTCAGGTGGAGTCAAGGTATGCTTCCTCGCTAAATGTTTTCTTTAATAGTAATGAACAAGACATATTTTACATGCCAAAAACCAAGAAGTGGTGCCAGACAAAAATTTCTGTTTAAAATTCCAGCATCCAATGATATTCTAAAACAGGTCGTCAATCAAAAAAAGGAACCTGCCCATGGATTACAACACCCACATCGTTTGCGATCCACAAATTTGTGGCGGTGCGCCGGTCATCCGAGGTACTCGTGTCACCCTGCGCACCATTTTGGCCAGCTTGGCAGATGGCTGTTCTCCAGCCGACATCGTGGCGGGCTTTCCATCCTTGACACAAGAAGATATCCGAGCTGTCATCGCCTTTGCCGCATCTGCCGCAGTTAACAATATGTCCCAGCTTGATATTTCTAAAGTTGCATGAAAATAAAACTTTATGAAAACATACCAGTACTTATAGCCCCCTTTCTGGAATCTTTTGGTCATGATGTGGACACCATCCGTGACGAAGGATTACTGGGTGCAAACGATTCTGTTGTTTGGGAAGCGACATGCCGGGAAAAACGCTTCTTCATCACGCAGGATCTCGATTTCTCTGACGACCGAAAATTCCCACTTGGTACACATACTGGTATCCTGCTGGTCCGTCTCGCAAATCCTTCTTTACCAAAACTGATGCAACGTCTTCAAGAAATCATATCAACAAATAGAATCGAAACAGGGTCGGGGTGCTTCATTACGGTTGCTGAAAAGAAAATACGCATTCGCCGCCCCCTGAATGACATATAAAAAATATCAAGTTTTTACAAAGAACAAACCAATCACATATGTACCTTATAAATCTTGCAGTTTTTCATGAATCTGGGGCGGACACACCATGGTATTATATTCCTGATTTACCAAACAAATTTCCATCATGCGTGCCGGATCCAACACTGGAGTGAGACCGATCTGCGCAAGACGCGCAACCCCCAGAAAAGGGGGACCGCCAGACGCAAAGAGGTCCGTATGCATGAGAGTCCCATGGACCACCTTCCCCACTCCCAACACCTCCTGCACAATCCATCCAGCCAGTTTGTCATCCTGGGAGATGATTACAACAGGTGTTGATAGAAGATAATCAGGAGGATCTCCCAATCCCAGGCGCATGCCAAGATCCATGACGGGCAGGCTGGTTCCTTCGAGGTCCAGCAAACCAAGAAACCATTCTGGTGCGTCCGGGATTTCTTTGAGCAAGGCCAAAGGCACGATCCGTACCACATTTGTTAAAGGTACGCTAACATACTGCGTTGGCGTGGCAAGAGTAAGAACATAATCCATTTTCAAGGTTGTTTATGCTCCAGAAGATCCTGGAGTGCCTCGTTGAATTCGTTGAACAATAATGGCTTGGTCAGATAACGTAGAAAACCGGCCTGTTTGCCGCGTTCGACGTCTTCGGGGGAGGCATGACCGCTCAAGGCGATGACCGGGATGGTATTGGTTTCAGGTAGTCCATGCAGGCGTGACAAAGCCTGGAAACCATCCATGCCAGGCAGTTGGATGTCCATGATGATCAGATCAAAATTCCGTTTTTTAGCCAACTCGATCCCCTCTTCAGCCGTACTTGCCAAAATCAATGTAATTTCAGGCATACGTCTGATGACTTCCTGCATAAGCTGTGCATTCGAGACATTGTCTTCAACATACAGCAGGATGCGGGGTCCATGAAATTCAGTCATGGCTGTTGAATGGGTAGCCGATTGTGTTGAAATGTCTTGCTCTGATGCCTGTTGGACTATCGGAAAAGAAATCCAGAAACGACTTCCTTTTCCAACTTCGGAGTCAAACCCAATGCGACCTCCCATCATTTCCACCAAGCCTTTGGAAATATTCAATCCAATGCCAGTACCCTCGACCCCTGCGGAGTCGGCTCCAAGACGGCTGAAAGGTTTGAAGATCTGACTCCAATGTTCCCTGGGGATGCCGGATCCAGTATCCGCGATGCTGATTTCCAACTGGCCTGCCGCTGTCTCCTGATGGGAAATGGTGACATACCCCCCCTTGCGGTTGAATTTGACGGCATTGGAAAGCAGATTGATCAGAATTTGTTTCAGACGCAACGGGTCGGCCTGTATGCGTGGAAAGTGAACATCTTCGCTTGTATTGATCAGGGAGATGAATTTTTTGAACGCCAAGGGACGTGTCAGGGCAATACAGTTATGCATGATTTCGGTTGGATCCAGCACCTCGATGTCTGGAGTGATTTTGCCGGACTCGATGCGTGCCACATCCAGTAATCCATTGATCAATTCCAGCAGATGGCGACCCGCCATAAAGATTTGCGCCACGGATTCCTTTTGGGTGGGCGTGAGAGGTTCCATGGGGTTGAGTTCCATCAATTGACTGAAACCGATCACGGCATTCAAGGGAGTGCGCAATTCGTGACTCATGCGTGACAGAAATTCCGATTTGGCCTTGTTGGCCAGAACAGCTTCTTCTTTGGCTTTGGTCAATGCCTCGGCAATTTGTTTCCGCTCGGTAATATCCCGAATGACCCCCACAGTGCCGACAAAATGATCTTTTCGGGTCTGGTGGTTGATTTGGTACATTCCTGCACTGTTTACTTCAAAACAATGCAGCTCACCAATAATATCAAAAGAATGATTTATCTTGACTTTATGGGGATTGGGGAGCAGACGTACCTCCAAGCCACTGGTTCTTCGAGTACCTGTTCTTTTTTCATCAAACAACTTTGGAGCATACCCATCACCGAGCATTTTTCCTTGCAAACGCTGTAAGACTTTCTGTCGAGAAACACGTTCCACCTCGTCGGGTGCGATCAAAAGGCTGAAATGTTTGCCAGTGAGTTCATCCGGCTCATAGCCAAGCTTGCGGATGCTATGATTGACAAAAATGAAACGTCCTTGTTCATCAATGCGGTAGATGATATCGGGCACTGTCTGGACCAGGGAACGAAAACGATTTTCCGAGGCTTCGAGTTCCTGGGTTCGCTCTGTCAATTTTTCATTGATGATGCGCAACTGGGTTTGAATCTCTTCCAACTGGGTATTTCTGCGAATCGCGTTGTCATAGATGGAAATCAGGCAGTTCAAGATCTGGGTTCGGTTGGAATGAATCGTATATTCTTGATTATTCAAAGAAAAAATCAAAGCCGGTCCGGACAGGGATGCTTCATTCTTTTTAGAATAAATCAAGGATACGGTACTAAGGATTTCCGCTTCCTCGAAAGGTTTGATAATATAACTGTCTGCCATGGCTTCCAGGCCGAGCATGATATCCTCGGTTTCGGAAAGACCAGACAAAAGAATGACAGGAATATGTTTGGTTTTTGCATTGTTCTTGATGCGCCAGCACATCTCATAACCATCCATGACGGGCATGCGGATATCGCTGATGATCAACGAAGGGTGAGAGGTATCGAGGCAAGATAACCCATCCGCGCCATTCTGAGCCGTAAGGACGTCATAGCCCGCTTTTTCGAGTATGCCTTTCAAAAGTAACCGCTGGGTTACACTATCTTCAACAACGAGTATGGGCTGCATAAGTGAGATCGGAGGGTTGAAATGGATTGGAATGGCAACCTGTTTCAGATCGTTACAGAGTATATTTGATAATAGCACATTCTGGGCAAGCTGTGTCAGGAAATTTCCTGGCCTCATGGGAAGCAGGATGATGTAAAAAAGCTTTGTCGCAAAATATTTTGATTTTTTTTATTTATGCATCTGTCTTGATCAACATACAACTTTATTTAATAATTATTTTTTTATATATAACCTATAAATTAAAATTTAAATATTTAATTATCAAACAAATCTTCCAATTTCTGCGCATCCAGAAGTCGGTCGATCCAATGCTCCAGACTCTCCATGTCCGCCATGGCGACCTTCTGACGCACCTCAGCGGAAACATCTCCAAAACGGATCACCACGAGACGCATAAAAATTTTTTCGGCTTCATTTCGTTCGGCTTTCTGTTCAGCTTTCATAAACAGATTACGTATAAATGAATTTTCCATCAAATCTATTGAAATGGGCATTGCATTCAGTCTCACATCAATAAATAATTGTCGCTACTTATAATAACATAAAAATTAATTTTGAAATTTTCATGTTATTTCACAAATCCTTTTATAATCATGTGTGAATTTTTTAATTATTCAACAAATGATCAATACTGTTTGCATCCATTACCAGATCGGTCCAGCGTTCGAGAGTATCCTTGTCCGCCATGGCAACCTTTTTATGAACTTCTGATGATATGTTGCCAAAACGTTGCACCAAAAGACGTACAAAAATTTTTTCAGTTGCATTTCGTTCGCCTCTCTCTTCGCCTCTCTGTTCACCCTTCATAAACAGATTACGCAAAAATGAATTTTCCATCACATCTATTGAAATAGCCATTTCATTCACCTCCTCTTCGATAATTTGTAATTCCATATGCAAAATAGAGTCATCACGCAGACGGACCACCAGATCCGGCACTCTTTTCTTGACCGAAGGAAACTCAACCGGCACCAACTCCGTGGCCTCCTGACCCACCAGCAGTTGAAGCAGCCTTTGCGGCAGCGTCTGAAACAATTGCTTGAGGGTGGTATCGTAACGCATCAAACGTGATGACCTCTTTTGAACTTTCAGCGTTTGAGTTGACTCAAATCCCTCACCGCTCCTTTGGCAGCAGATGAAGTCAAGGCAGCATAAGCACGCAAAGAGGAAGAGACCTGACGTTCCCGTCCTGTGGGAAGAAAATGAGTCATCGCACAACGTCTGGCCTCCAGAGTGGCATCCGGGACGGCCAGATGAATGGTACGGTTGGGAATATCAATCTCAATACGATCTCCCTCTTCTACCAAAGCGATCACCCCCCCTTCGGCTGCTTCTGGCGAAACGTGGCCAATGGACAACCCGGATGTGCCACCGGAAAACCGACCATCGGTGATCAGCGCGCATGCTTTTCCCAAGCCTTTGGACTTCAAGAAACTGGTGGGATAAAGCATCTCTTGCATACCCGGCCCTCCCTTCGGACCTTCGTAACGGATGACCACCACATCGCCTGGCTGGATCCGGTCTTCCAGAATCGCCTCACACGCCGCTTCCTGACTGTAAAAGATGCGTGCCGGGCCGGAAAATCGCCAAACCGATTCGTCAACACCCGCAGTTTTGACAATACAGCCATCCAACGCCAGATTGCCGAACAAAACAGCCAGACCACCATCTTTGGAATAGGCATGCGCCACCTCACGGATACAACCATCAACGCGATCCAGATCCAGGGAAGGCCAACGGGCAGACTGGCTGAAAGGTGTGGTGGTGATCTGGCCGCCTGGGGCAGCCAGATGACGCATTTTGACCTCTTCTGTGGCACTCAAGGCTTGGATGTCATCACGAGCCAACGCCTCTCCCAACGTGGGAGCGTGAACGGTCGTACATGCTGTATGCAGCAGACCCGCACGTTGCAACTCCCCAAGAATGGCGGGAATGCCTCCGGCGCGATGCACGTCTTCCATGTGATACCGCTCTGTGGAAGGAGCCACTTTGCACAAACAGGGAACATGCCTGGAAAGCCGGTCGATATCTTTCATGGTAAAAGGGACTTCACCCTCATGGGCGGCTGCCAATAAATGCAACACCGTGTTGGTGGATCCTCCCATGGCGATATCCAGCGACATGGCGTTTTCAAATGCCTCAAAACTGGCAATGGCACGGGGCAGGATGGAAGCGTCATTGTCCACATAATAACGCTGACACAAAGAGACGATCAAAGTTCCAGCCAACTCGAACAATGCCTTGCGGTCAGAGTGGGTGGCCAACAACGTCCCGTTGCCTGGAAGAGCCAATCCCAATGCTTCCATCAGACAATTCATCGAGTTGGCGGTAAAAAGTCCGGCGCAGGAACCGCAGGTGGGACAGGCGGAACGCTCAATGGTGGCCAGATCCTCGTCAGATACCCCGGAATTGCCAGAGGCGATCATGGAATCAATGAGATCAAATTTCCTGACCGTACCGCCAACCAATTGGGCCTTGCCCGCTTCCATGGGACCGCCGGAGACAAAAATCGTCGGGATGTTCAACCGCATGGCAGCCATGAACATGCCAGGAGTGATCTTGTCGCAATTGGAAATGCACACCATGGCATCTGCGGCATGGGCATTGACCATATATTCCACGCTGTCGGCGATGATGTCCCTGGAGGGCAGAGAATAAAGCATGCCACCATGACCCATGGCAATGCCATCGTCAATGGCGATGGTATTGAATTCCTTGGCAATTCCACCAGCCTCACGGATCTTGCCAGCCACCAGTTCCCCCATATCTTTCAGATGGACGTGTCCTGGGACAAACTGGGTGAAGGAGTTGGCCACCGCGATGATAGGTCGGCCAAACTCCTGTTCGGTGACGCCAGTGGCGCGCCATAATGCGCGGGCACCTGCCCGGTTGCGACCATGAGTGGAAATACGCGAGCGGTAAGCAGGCATGGGTGAGGTGACTCCTTCATTCGTAGTACAAACAAACACGTTGTCAATACAGCATGGGTAGTGGATAATGGAATTTTTGCATTCCTGCCTGCCCCATCTGCTTGAGGACGAATCCATCCATGGCTCACTTTATCAGTATCCATCCCAAAAATCCACAGCAGCGTCTTATTGCCCAGGTGGCGGAGAGTGTGCGGCAGGGGGGCATCATTGTCTACCCAACAGACACCACGTATGGCCTTGGATGTGCCATTTCAAATCGCAAAGGCGTGGAAAGAATCCTTTGGATCAAACATCTGGCCACCTCCCATCAACTTTCAATCCTCGTATCCGATCTGTCGGATATTGCCCGTTATGCCAGAGTGGACAATGCGACCTATCGATTGCTGAAACGATTTCTGCCCGGTCCTTATACGTTTATTCTGGAGGCCACCCGCGAGGTTCCCAAATCCATTCTGCCCAAACGCAAGACCATTGGTTTGCGGATTCCTGATCATCCCATTTGTCTCTCCCTGTTGCGGGAATGCGGTGAACCTTTGCTTTCCACCTCGATGCGGTTTCCGGGCGAAACGGAAATCATGAGCGACCCGGAAGAAATCAAAATCCGCACCGATCATTTGGTGGATGTGATCATCGATGGTGGCATCATGCCAGCCTCACCTTCCACTGTGGTCGATTTGACTGGACCTGCTCCGGTGGTGTTGCGTGCTGGCGCGGGAGATCCAACGGTTTTTGTTTGATCAAGGGGGGGGCAACCGACAACCATCACGTTTGATCCTGTTCAGGCAGAACCACTTTGCCTGGAAAACCACTTGCGCAAGACCACAATCACTGCCTGATCCGTTGACCTGGAAAACATTTCCAAAAAAGTATAACCGCGTTGACAGGCCAGGGTGATGATCAACACCAAAGAGAATGCCGTGATGGCAAAATTCTGCCAGGACAACAAACCCCATTGTCCTGACCAGTGCCAGGGTTCCAGGGAAAACGGCCAAAGATAATAGATGGGCCAGATGTCCCCCGCATCGCTGCCTTACAAGGGTAGGTTTTTTCATATCCCCTCGATTTTAGGCAGAATTGGCCATGGTTCCGGGATTCCGTGACTGAAAGGGATCGGTTGATGATTGAGCAAAGCCGCCA
>JAMOBH010000215.1:0-9688 GCA_039908085.1 Magnetococcus sp. YQC-5 | reverse complement strand
GGTTTTGATTATAGTATCACTTGGAAATGGATTTATGCAGTTTATCCATATTTTTTTCCAGATTTTGACTGAAACTGTTAAGCATTTCCTGCAAATCGTAAAAACCGACATTGATTTGCGCCCCAACCGGACAACTGTTTTTTTTGCTTACGGTCACTTGCATGGAAGCTGACGAGTCGTCTGCATTGGGTACTGTATTGAAGCTGATCAGGTCTCCGGTGGTCAGGACACATTCTTCTCCGCTGTCGGCATTGATGGCATCGATGGTTTCTGCCACCTGAAAGAGATAATACAGCACGTCTGGTGAAGCAATCACATCGTTGATGGAGAGTGGTTTGCCTTCTTTCTGATAGGCCATGGCCTGTTCCACCTGAAGTTTGATTTGAACACGTACACTTTCAGGTATGGTCACTCGTTCTTTGCTGGTGGTACTGACTTTTTTGCTTGAGCGCGAGGGCTTTTGTTCCGGCGGAAAATCGGTCAACTGGTTTTGCAAATCGGCGTTTGCCAGGAGTGTCTCATTGATTTGTTGTTGCAGATCAGCGACCTGATTTTGAAGGATTTTGATTTCCTCCTGTTGGGATTCGGATAGTGCAGGTGTCATGCCTTCGTACAAGGGGGTGGCCAGAGTCATGTCGCTCAACAGTGCGACAGGATCACTATAAAAAATGACAGGTTGTTCGTATACGATCACAGGAGGTGGACAGATGAGGCATTCCGGGGTCACGGTGATGGAAATGGGGCGGTCAAACAGGCTGTAATTTTTCCAGTTGCGATTGGCCGGGTAATAGGAGAACACCGTGATGCCACCAAAGGTCACAATGGCATAATTTTGTACAATGGGTTTGTCGAGAAAAATAACAGTATTGTTGATCGTGGTGACGTTGATGGTGCGCTGAACCACCTTTTCACGTCTGTGATGATGATGGGTTTCGGTGAAAAATTCACGAAACGCAGGACGTCCACTATGGGTAAAACCTTCTCGCAGGCCGTTGTGATGGGTGATGACAGAAAATGGACGCGAGGGGTCCGAACGTTTCACAAATTTGGGGCCAGCGGAAATCCGACGTCCATCCAGATAGGTGCGGGTCCAGCCATTGTCTTTGTCATGCCTGGTCTGTTTGTATCCGTATATTAAAGTTTGACCGTCAGGCAGGCGTTTGTTTTTGAACACCACCTTGCTGTCCCTGGTTGGTTGATGCTGAATGGTATAGCCGTTGTCATCCTTGAACGCTTGTGTGCTTTGATCGATGACAATGGCATGGGATGGGGTCCGGTTTTCGTGATGGTGTTCACTCAACAGGGATGGCTCAAAGGGTCTGTGGCCATCGTTGGGTAAAAAAGTGCCGAAACGGGGCATTGTTTTCGATGTGGCTTCAGGAGCCGGTTGTATGGACCCCTCCAATTCACGCTGTGCGCGCTTGTCACGCTGCCTGTCACGCTCTGGCACAGGTTGGTGTTTTTGACGCTGTTCATCAAATTGATATTGTTTTTCAGAGGGCACAGGTTGGTGTTTTTGACGCTGTTCATCAAATTTATATTGTTTTTCAGAGTGTTCGCGCTGTCTGCGTGATTGTTCCAGCTGTAATTGTTTTTCATGCTCATCGTGTTGTTCTGCTTGTCGCTGTTTTTCACGTTGCTCACGGTGCTGGCGTTGTTGTTCTGCTTGTTGTTGCCTCTCCAGCTGCTCGCGCTGTTGCTGTTCCAGCTGTTTTTGTTGCATTTCCGCTTGATGTCGCTTGTCCCGCTGCTCACGCTGCTGTTGTTCCAACAGTTTCTGTTGTTGTTCTGCTTGATGTTGCCTCTCCAGCTGCTCGCGCTGTTGCTGTTCCAGCTGTTTTTGTTGCATTTCCGCTTGATGTCGCTTGTCCCGTTGCTCACGCTGCTGTAGTTCCAACAGTTTCTGTTGTTGTTCTGCTTGTTGTTGCTTCTCCAGTTGCTCGCGCTGTTGCTGTTCCAGCTGTTTTTGTTGTATTTCCGCTTGATGTCGCTTGTCCCGTTGCTCACGCTGCTGTAGTTCCAACAGTTTTTGTTGTTGTTCTGCTTGTTGTTGCCTCTCCAGTTGCTCGCGCTGTTGCTGTTCCAGCAGTTTCTGCTGCGCTTCTGCCTGTAGTTGCTTGTCCCGTTGCTCGCTCTGTTGGCGTTGCAATTCCAACTGTTTTTGTTTTTCGAGCTGCTCACGCTGTTGTTGTTCCATCACCGCCCGCTGCTGGCGTTGCTGCTCGATTTGTTGTTGTTTTTCGAGTTGCTCACGTTGTTGTTGTTCCATCACCGCCCGTTGCTGGCGTTGCTGTTCGATTTGTTGTTGTTTTTCGCGTTGCTCACGTTGTTGTTGTTCCATCACTGCCCGTTGCTGGCGTTGCTGCTCGATTTGTTGTTGTTTTTCGAGTTGCTCACGCTGCGCATTTTGCTCAGTTGGTTGACGTTGCATCTCCACCGGTTGGGGCTGTTTTTCAGCTGGTTGAGGTTTGCCCTGCTGACGCGCTTTCTCCTGCTCCAGGCATTCGGCTTGCTGTGAACCGGGAGGACACTCAATGGCATTGACTGCCCCTGCCACTGCCATACATGTTACCCATGCTGCCAACAGGGTTTTGGTCTTTGATGCGTCCATGCGTTATCTCACATGCAAGCCAATGGATGATGATGATGAATGATTGAATTTTATCAATACGATTCGTGATTGCAGAACAAAACAATCCACGCCATTTTGCCGACAATCATGGCCCATGATACCGCATCCAGGAAGTGGATGGAAAGCTGAAATTCAACAAAAAAATGGCAATGAACTCCGACTGTTTTGATTTCCCTTGACTGATCCTGGTCTCTCCTGTACGCAGAACATTATTTGCAAGCCTCAAAATGGCCTGCGTCGGGAGTGCATTTGAAAAAAGATCGTGGTTTTCGTCAGGATGTTTGCCGAAAATATGGAACAAGAGCATGAACGACGATATCTCAGACTCATTGGTCCATGCCGCTCAGGTCATCGGTGATGCAGAGGCCTTGCTGATCACCGCCGGGGCTGGAATGGGCGTTGATTCGGGGCTGCCAGACTTCCGGGGCAACACCGGGTTCTGGCAGCACTATCCACCCATGGAACGATTGCGTCTTTCGTTCCAGGACATGGCCAACCCGGAACATTTCGCCATGAACCCAGCCTTGGCCTGGGGTTTCTACGGCCACCGATTGCACCTGTACCGCCGTACCACCCCCCATGACGGTTTTTGCCGATTGTTGGCCATGGCACAAACCAAACCCAGGGGATTCTTCGTGTTCACCAGCAACGTTGACGGCCACTTCCAAAAATCGGGGTTTCCGATGGATCGTGTGGTCGAGTGTCACGGTTCTATTCACCATCTGCAATGCACCCGTCCCTGCTCCCGGTCCATCTGGTCCGCTGACCAGACCGACGTGCCGGTGGACGAAGAGACCTTCCAAGCCACTGGCCTCTTGCCCCAATGCCAGAACTGCGGTCGTTTGGCCCGACCCAACGTGTTGATGTTCGATGACGGCCAGTGGGTAGGGGATCGAACCCACGAGCAGACCGTGCGCTTGAATCAATGGCTGTATGCCTTGGATGGAACCGGCGTCCGTCTGGCTGTGGTGGAACTGGGGGCTGGCCTTGGGGTGCCCACGGTGCGGCACTTTTCCGAATCCGTGGCCCGTCAGCTTGGCGGAACCCTCGTGAGAATCAATATCAGGGAGCATCGGGTTCCAGGGGGGCTGGACGCCCTATCCTTGCCGTTGGGTGCAGCAGAGGCCGTGCAGCGCATTTACGAACGGGTCTGATTCGTGGAGATTTCCTGACCTGTCATCAGGATGGTTCAACAAGCCTCAACAGGCATCATCGCAGCATGCCGTCATTCCAGGTCACTCCTTTTTTTTCTCCCCACCCTCTTGACGTGCGATCACGAATGCTTAAATTAGCACTCAAGACAGGCGAGTGCCAAAAGCATGCATGAGCATCGTAAGCCTTTTTCGCGGGCCACCATCCTGACACATACAAAAAAGGATCAACCCCCGTTTCACTATGGATGGCATGGCCTTCATCCACCCATACAACAGTCAGTTTTTGGAGAAATCAGCATGACAATCAATTTGCGCCCTCTTCATGATCGGGTCGTGGTCAAACGGACCGAAGAGGAAAAAAGAACCGCTGGTGGCATCATCATCCCGGATACGGCCAAAGAAAAACCCATCCAGGGCAAAGTCCTGGCTGTGGGCAAAGGGGCCATCCAGGAAAATGGTTCCATCCGTCCCATGGATGTCAAAGTGGGCGACGTCGTCCTGTTTGCCAAATACGCCGGAACCGAAGTCAAACTCGAAGGTGAGGAACTCCTCATCATGCGTGAGACTGACATCATGGGCGTTATCCAATAAGCAATCCGGGTCATTCCATCAGAAATTTTTCTGACCAATCTAATGAAGGTATCGAGACATGGCTGCTAAAGAAGTAAAATTCGGTGAAATCGCTCGTGGCAAAATGTTGGCCGGCGTCAATGTGTTGGCAAACGCAGTCAAAGTGACTTTGGGTCCCAAAGGACGCAATGTGGTCCTGGACAAATCCTGGGGCGCACCACGGGTCACCAAGGACGGCGTCAGCGTGGCCAAAGAGATCGAACTGGATGACAAGTTCGAAAACATGGGTGCCCAGATGCTCAAAGAGGTGGCTTCCAAAACCTCCGATGAAGCCGGTGATGGCACCACCACCGCTACCGTGCTGGCTCAGTGCATCATCCGCGAAGGAATGAAGGCCGTGGCCGCTGGCATGAATCCAATGGACCTCAAACGGGGCATTGACGCCGCTGTGGATGCCGTGGTCGCCTCCCTCAAAAAGGCCTCCAAAGAAGTCACCACCTCCGAGGAAGTCGCTCAGGTGGGCACCATTTCGTCGAACAATGACGCCGAAGTCGGCAAAATGATCGCCGAAGCCATGGACAAGGTCGGCAAGCAAGGCGTCATCACGGTCGAAGAAAACAAAATGTTGGAAACCACTCTGGAAGTGGTGGAAGGCATGCAATTTGATCGCGGTTATCTCTCCCCTTACTTTGTGACCAATGCTGAAAAAATGCAGGTCGAAATGGAAGGCCCCTTCATCCTGTTGGTGGAAAAGAAGGTCAGCAATCTCCAACAGATCCTGCCGGTTCTCGAAAGCGTGGTGCAGTCCTCCCGCCCCCTGTTGATCGTGGCCGAAGACGTGGAAGGCGAAGCCCTGGCCACTCTGGTGGTCAACAAGCTGCGTGGTGGTCTCAAAGTGTGTGCGGTCAAGGCTCCAGGATTTGGTGATCGTCGCAAGGCCATGTTGGAAGACATCGCCATCCTCACCGGCGGCACGGTGGCTTCCGAGGATGTGGGCATCAAGCTGGACAATGTCACCATCGACATGTTGGGAACCGCCAAGTCGGTCATCATCACCAAGGACAATACCACCATCATTGATGGCACGGGTGCCCCGGTTCAGATCAAGGCGCGGGTCGCTCAGATCCAGGCCCAGATGGACGACACCACCTCCGATTATGACAGAGAAAAATTGCAAGAGCGGTTGGCCAAGCTGGCTGGCGGCGTTGCCGTTCTCAAAGTCGGCGGTGCCACGGAAGTGGAAGTCAAAGAGCGCAAGGATCGCGTGGAAGATGCCCTGCATGCCACACGCGCTGCTGTGGAAGAAGGCATTGTCCCAGGTGGTGGCGTGGCCCTGTTGCGGGCACGCTCCGCACTCGAAGGCCTGAAAGTGGCCAATGATGATCAAAGAGTCGGTATCAACATCGTGCGTCGCGCCCTGGAAGAGCCGGTTCGGATCATCTCCGAGAATGCCGGTGCCGAAGGTTCGGTCGTGGTCAGCAAAATCCTGGAAAATGCCAGCCCAAGCTTTGGCTTTGATGCCTCCAAGGATGAGTATACCGATCTGGTTGCCCGTGGCGTCATTGACCCCACCAAAGTGACCCGTCATGCTCTGCAAGCAGCCGCATCTGTGGCTGGTCTCATGATCACCACCGAAGCCATGGTTGCTGAATTGCCGAAAAAAGATGCTCCTCCCCCCATGGGCGGCGGTGGCGGCGGCATGGGCGGCATGGGTGACATGGGTATGTAATTCACCCCTTGATCCTGGCTTTCTGGCAGGGTAAGGTCGCTGTTCTTGAAAAAAAACATCACCCCCGGTTGCATTTGTGACCGGGGGTGATTTATTTTGTAGGATTCGGCCCAATGGACACTTTTTTCCAGGAGATGAAACAGCATGGAAATTTTCAACCTGATTGTGGTGGGGTTTGTGGTTTGGGTGTTTGCCACGGCCATCAAGGCCGGTATTAAACAGGATAATACGGATCGTTATTTTCAGGCCGCCCGTATTAAAACTGGTATCAAGTTTTGTAATTTCTTTGGCATCCCCAACGCCAAGTTCAAATAGGGGCTTCTTGCGACCATGGATGATGCCCGGCTGATCTGGGCTGACAGTGATTCGTCGGCTGATCTTTATTATGCGACCCGTTTTTTTGCGCCGGATCCCTTTTTGTTCCTGCAAGAATCCAGCGGGAAAACCCATATGGTGGTCACCTCTCTGGAAGTGGATCGCGCACGTCGCACGGCCAGGGTGGATGCGATACATAACTGGGTTGATGTCAAAGAGCGTTGGTTGCGTCAATATCCCTATCAGGAATCCACTCCGGGCATCTTGATTGTTTTTTTTCTGCAAGAACTGGGGATTCAACAGGCCAAGGTTCCTGGAAATTTTCCTCTGGTGGTGGCGGATCGGTTGCGGGCCGCCGGGATTGAGATCATCCCTGAAGAGGATATTTTTTGGCCGCAACGGGCGATCAAAACCACGGAAGAGATCGGTTTGATCGAAGCTGCGTTGACTGTCACCGGATTGGGCATGGAGGCGGGGATCTCCATGATTCGTACTGCCACCATCGGTGAGGAGGGGATGCTCCTGTTGGATGGGGCACCGTTGACGTGTGAACGGGTGCGGGGTGAAATTCATGCCGCTTTGGTGCGTGTGGGGGCGGCTCCTCATCATACCATTGTTGCGGGTGGACAGCAGGGCGCAGATCCTCATGAAGTGGGATCTGGTCCGTTGTATGCCGGGCAACCCATTATTCTGGATATTTTTCCTCGCATGGAATCAACCGGATATTGGGGTGACATGACACGCACTGTGTGTCGGGGGCCTGCCGGGCAGAAGGTGCGTATGGCTTGGGAGGCGGTCAGGATCGCTCAAGAGGTCGCTTTTGGAGCTATTCGGGCAGGGGTTTCTGGTTTGGCGATTCATGAGGCCGTGACCGCCAGTTTGACTCAGGCGGGATTTTCAACGGCGACCGATGCCCAAGGCCGTCAGGAAGGTTTTTTTCATGGCACGGGTCATGGGTTGGGTTTGGAAATCCATGAATATCCACGTGTAAACACTCACGATCAGATATTGCAAGTGGGTCATGTCATCACGGTGGAGCCGGGACTTTATTATCCAGAATGGGGCGGAGTTCGTTTGGAAGATGTGGTGGTGGTGGAGGTCAATGGGTGTCGCAATTTGACGCGGTTTCCGAAATTTTTGGAGATTTGATTGGGTTTCTCACTTCTTAAAGTGGGAAATTATTGGGGGGTCCAGGGGGAATCATTCCCCCTGGTGGGGTCCAGGGGCGAGAGCCACTATCAATCAAATGGTTCAAACTGTCCCGCTTTGACTGGATCGCGACACACACCATACATACACCGATGCATGATTTGATTGCCAATCCCCAACTGTTTTTTGCAACCTCAAGATCACTCTTTCCTCCATGGCATCATGGGTACAGTGGAAATGGAATTCTTGGGTGAACCATCGAGCAATTTGTCACTGTAGACCAGATAGATCAGGGTGTTTCGTTTCTTGTCGTGGAAACGTACCACATGCAGGGCTTTGAACAGAACAGAGGTACTTTTTGAAAAGACCTCTTCCCCCTCTTTGAGTTTTTCTTTGATGTGAATCGGACCGACTTGCCGACACGCGATGGAGGCGTCGGAAGGATCTTCCGCCAAGCCAATTCCGCCTGACACCCCACCTTTTTTGGCGCGACTCAAATGACAAGCCACCCCCTCAACCTTGGGGTCATCAAATGCCTCAATGACGATTTTGTCATCAGGACCGAGCATTTTGAACACCGTGTCAACCGTGCCAACCACCTCGGCAGAGAGCAAGGCTGGACAAAACACACCCAGAACAACCATCAAAATACCGATTTTCTTTTCCATTTGCCATTTTCTCCTGTTGCGCATCATCTGGACCTGTTTGGAATGAATGCCTGAACTACGGATGCATGCAGTCCACTGCACGAAATTGTCGGATTCCCTCCACGACACTTTGCATCATTTTCTGTTTGGTTTCCTCTTGTTCCAGCAAGAGTTCCTCTTCTCGATGGACGATCACGCCGAATTCGATCAAGACCGCTGGCATGGTGGTTTCTCTGAGGACCACCAGGTTGTCAAACTGGTAAATGCCCAGTTCTTCATCCAACATGTTATGACGTCCACCAATAACTTTTTTGGAATGATGATACGCAGGAAGATAACCAGCCTCACGAAAATTTTTTCCCACCATTTTGGCAAAGGCGAAACTTTTTTCAAACTGCAAATTTCTGGTTGAGACCAGAATGGAATAACCCCGGAATGCATCGCAATATTTTTGTCGCTTGCCATTGAACTCCCAATTTTTCAGATAATAGGATTGCACAGAATCATGGTGGATGGCAACAAACAAATCAGCTTGTTTTTCCTCGGCAATACGAACGCGCGCCTTCAGATTGGGCGGGTTGACGATGGAAAAAGGATTCTTGAATCCCTGCTTGAACAATTGTTCCAAAATCATGGTGCCCATGGTCAAATTGAAATCCAATTCCGGGCGTCCACGGGCACTGGTCGCGCCTGGTGCCGAGGTCGAATGGCCAATGTCAATGGCGACCTTGAAATCCTGGCAGTTACAGTGGACCGCCCACCCCTCCACAGGAAAGAAGGTCACCAGGATCATCAATACCATGGAACAGACATAATGGGCCATTTTTTTTATCTGCCTTCTTTTATTATCCAGTGTCAGTTGGATGGAGGTTATCGGCCTGCTTTGGCTGGGGTCAGAGGGACAAAGGTTTCCCCATCGATCAACGGTGCGGATGTCGGGTTTGGTTGTGGGTGGCTGCCGTCGATTCTGCGCAGGATTTCCAACATCCCCCCTTGAGTTGCTGTTGCAGATGTTGGTGCATTGACTGGATAGAATTGATCCTGGCAAAATTGAATCATCCATTTGGCACTTTGATCATTTTTGACGTCTGGCAGATGTTGCAGCAGGCAGTTATCATACAGGGAAAAATCATCATCCTTGTCTTGCCGGATCTCCTGGATGCTGGAGGGTTGCACGTTCTGATTGCCGGTCGCATGGGCGGCTGCGTAGTGTCGTTTACAGGCCTGTTGCAGATGAAACGCAGCCAGTTCACTTTTGGCCGGTTTGACGTGACGCAACAGACAATCCTGATACGATGTCACCGCAGGCGCAGACCAGCCCACTTCTGCCCAAGTCATCAACAGAACCATGACTCCCATCCATGCGTGACTGAAACCGAAACCATGTCGGGATGTGAAGTTTTCTACTATCAGGGGTCCAGGGGGATTATCCCCCTGGTGGGGTCCAGGGGCGAAGCCCTTGGTGGGGTCCAGGGGCGAAGCCCCTGGTGGG
>JAMOBH010000544.1:0-1889 GCA_039908085.1 Magnetococcus sp. YQC-5 | reverse complement strand
AGAATCACCATGATCGAGATAATGAGCCAATTGCTGCAACTTGGCCTGATGCTGGCGGCCCAACTGCACTGGGTTGGTGGAAGCGTCAATAACCTCGGCAGTCGTCACCCCTGTTTCCTCGACCGTGACCGTACTGCTTGCCACAGAGGATGCAACCATCGGGACAACGGGCACTGAATGTGAATGCAACTCCAAAGGCTTGGAGGCCTCTTCCTCCTGCCCGAACATCCTGATTTTGAACAGGGCGGTAAAACAAAAGACACTGCCCTGATCCACCACGCTTTCCACCCAGATGCGTCCTCCCATTAATTCCACCAAACGCTTGCACACCGCCAAACCCATGCCAGCCCCCCCATGCCGACGGGTCAAAGTGGCATCCCCTTGCACAAAAGGTTCAAAAATGCGCAAGACCTGTTCTGGTTCGACTCCCACTCCCGTATCCCGGACCGCAAACTCCAAACGAACCCGTTCTCCATGACGTTCCCGCAGGGAGACACGAATCGTCACCATGCCTTTATTGGTAAACTTTAATGCATTGTCGAGCAAATAAATCAAGATTTTTTCAAGTTTCTCCCGATCTCCCACCAACAGTTTAGGGGTTCCAGGGTCCAACGCAAAGGACAAATCCACCCCCTTGGTCACTGCGGATGAAGAAGCGAAATCCATCACATGGGCCAACACCTCATCCAGCAGATCAAACGGCTCGACGTTAAGCGTCTCCTGACCCCGATCCAGCTTGGTGAAGGCCAGAATCGAATCGATAATGCGCATCAATGAACGGGAGGCCGTTATGACATGACCCAACAATTCCCTGCTCTTGGGTGGGATGGCCGTTTGCAACGCCATTTCCGTCATGCCCTGGATGGCATTCATGGGTGTACGGATTTCATGCCCCATATTGGTCAAAAATTGACTCTTGGCCCGGTTGGCTGCTTCGGCAACCTCTTTGGCATCCCGCAGTTCCCTGGCGTTGGCTTCCAATTCCCGACTGGTGCGTTTCAATTGCGCTTCCATTTCTTTACGCATCGTGATCTCTTGATGCAAGGTCGCACTCTGCGTCCCCACGCGCCTTTTCAAAAGATACAACCCGGTCACACCCACCACCAACAGAACCCCACTCCCCCCCAACATCCAAATCACCCATACCGGTAAAACTTCACGCTCAATCATCCCAAACCATCGATTCATGGATTGATAATAAAGCGATCCCTTGTCCCGTTTCAGGGCTTGCAGATAGTGATCCAAAATCTCCAGCAACGCGTTATTCACGCCTTTGGCTGTGGCAAAACGCATCTCCACAGGACAACAAACAATCGTACTGCGTAATACCTGATATTTATAATCGTTCATCATGCCAAAAATCTTTGGCACAATCGCCACATCGGCTTTGCCTGCCACCAGTGATTCCATGGCTTGGGCATAATCACGCACCGATATCAATTGATAATGTACGCCAAACTGCTTGAGCAAACCCTCAAATTGCTGGGTGATCCTGTCGTTCTCCAAACCGACGACATTCTTTTCCTCCAGGTCGAGCATGGACTGAATCCGCGCATCCGCGACATAAAGTTGTCCCCAGTTGGCCAGAAGGGTTTCTCTGTTGAAATCAAGGGTGCGTTGACTCTCAGGTGCAAACGCGACCGCTGTCAGCAGATCGATCTCCCCGCTTTTGAGGCGTTCCATGCCCTGGGTCCAGGTTCCGGTCACCATCTTGAGGGTCCACCCTTCCCGTGCGGCGACAAACTCAAGCAAATCAATATAAAATCCTTGAGCAGTTCCATGGGCATCCGTAAAAACTTGAGGATGATTTTGATACACCCCCACATGGACCGTCCGCCCAGCCAGGAGATCACCACAGCACGCCAACTGCACCCAAAAAAAACAGGCAT
>JAMOBH010000214.1:0-9777 GCA_039908085.1 Magnetococcus sp. YQC-5 | reverse complement strand
GTTCCTAACTTCCGTAAAAATTTACCCTTGCAAGGGTGTTGAGGGGCGGTTCATCGCATCTCAAGATATTGATTTTTTTTGAAAATATTAAAAACCTACCCTTGTAAGCACTCATGCATCCCAAGCTCTTTTCAGCAGTCGCGCACCATGAAGCACTCGGACCACACAAATTCCGTTTTGAATTATTTGGTATAAAATCAAATATTTACCAATTGGAAAACCATGAATGTCATGTTCGTATTCTGGTCTGCTTGTTCCCATATAAGGCTGATCTGACAACATTTCGATAGTTTTTCTGAGAGTATTAAGCCATTCATCCGCACGTTGTGAATTATCCTGAGCAATGTATGCCCAGATTTCTTTTAAATCTGTTATAGATTTTAAGCGGTATTCTGTTATGGCCATGGCACACCTTATTTGTTAGCATCATGCATTTTATGGCATTCTGCTTTTAATGCTTCAAAATCACATGTGACTGTTGGGCTTTCCAGGCCTTCCCTGATAGCTTGGCGTAAATATTCAACATTTTCTGGATCTTCCAGTCTGCTTGCATGAAATTGGTTCAAAGCAGACTCAATGACAGCCTTTACAGACCCATAATTGGCCACATGTGCTTGCACGATATTGGCAGCCTGATCGGAAAGAACGATGGACAGGGACATGGTTTGATTTCCTCATCAACGATTTTGAAGTATACATTGTCCACTCAAGCATTCATAAGCTGCATCGTGGGATTCCAACATGGGTTGAAATTACCACACCAAAAGACAAAAGCCAAGCGGACTGAAATCCCGCTTGGCTTTTGTTGACTTGGCATCTGGGAGCACCTTACCCCAGACAGATCCAAATTAGAACGTGGTGACGGTTCCTGAAATGCTGGGCACCAGATTGCTCAACGTGGTGCCATTAATATAGCCCACATGAATGCCACCAAAGCCCAACTCAAACTTGAAGGTGCCAGCGGTAGTCAAAACGTTCAGAGGACTTGACGACCCTACCTTGGTCTGAATGGAGGTGAGGAAGCTATTGGTGTTCACCTTCAATGCACCATTGCTCATGGTAACCAGATCTTCGCCAAGATTGCTCAAGCTGCCGTTGACTGCCGTGTTGTTGGAATCCCTGCCATTGAAAACCAATTTGGCAGTGGTCGGGACCGTGATAGTCGCCGCAGACGGTGTGGAGGAGGCCGTGGTACTTCCAGTCACAGAGACGGTTACCGGAGCAAGCGTGGCATTGATCATCCGATTACCAGAGGCGTCTTTCATATACAAATTCAAGCTGGTGGTATATGTGTTAGTCTTCGCAGTTTTGCCATCATCGCTAGTGAAGCCCCTGAGATTACAGGAAATGGTGACATCATTTTTGCCAACACCAGTGACAGCTGAGATCAATGCCCCAGATGTACCATAGGTGACACTTTGCGGGGAAGAGATACCGACACCCACCGTGTTATTGGCGCACCCAAAACCTTTGACAGCGGTAATATTGACAAGAGCGGATTGGCATGTCGCATCACACAACGTTGTTGTTTTATTAAGTGCCGTTTGAATGGCGGTTGCCGTGGTGAGATCCTGGCCAGCGAGAGCGGCAATCGCAGCTGCTGCTTTAACCGTATCAGTCGCGAAAACGGCGTCAATAACAGCCTTCACTGTGCTGACCGCATTGGCAACCGCTGCCGTATAAAGTTGTGTTTTCAAAACATTGCTGAAACTTGCGTTGCCAGTATCACCCACCTTGGACAGATCGGACTTGTTGGCTTCGATAATCGCCAAACTGCTGGTATGATTCGTCGCCAATTCCTGAGCAGCCACATCCACGTATTGAGTCATCTTGGTTTTGTCAACAGCCAACGAAGCTGTCGGAATATTACTGATGACTGCTGTCAACACGGTGTTCATGGTCGCCTTGTCAGCATTCGAGACCAAGTTCTTGGATTTTGCTGTAGCAAGAACAGAAGTGGAAACAGCATCCATCAAGGCAGCAGCGTTGGTATCAGAGATGGTCACACCACCGCTGCTCTCGGTCAACTTGATCGCCGCATTGTAAACCTGTGCGATGATCAGGTTGGTTTTGGTAATCGCCACTTGCTGTGCCGCTTTCGTTGCATCCGAAGGGGCCGTTCCATAGGGATTGACCGAAGCAACGTCAGCAAGCGACAATGTGCTGGATCCGAACAGATTATTCATCACTGTAGAAAGATCAGCAGCGGGGACGCTCTGAAGCATGGTGGTCAATGGAGAAGGATAGACCGATCCCCCTGCGGAAGGAGCGGGTGACTTCAAGACCATTTTGGGATTTGCCCCGGTCAACAGATCGGTTGAACCCGTGCCAGCAGTGGCCGTGACCGTGACGCAGGAATATTTGCTGGTATCATAGGTAAATGAACCATCTGCTTCCGTGAGATTGGAATTATTGGTACTCAAGAAATTATTGCCAGTCAGGGTGGAAGTACTCGTGTTACAGGTCATTGTCGCACCAGCAATATAGCCGTCCGTGGGCTTGACTACTCCCAATTTACTGCCACCACCGTCACTACTGCCACCACCACCGCCACAAGCTGCGGTTCCGATAACCAGAGCCATTGCACCGGCCATGGCCAGAAGAGTTGTTCCTTTGAAGCTGGATTGAAGCCCCCACTTTTTCATTTTTTGCAAACTCCCTTGATTAGTTTAGAAAAGTTTGACTCACCCATCGCGGGGGTTATTGTCATTTACGTTAAACAGTCTTGTCTTAAAGCAAGAAACCAGAAGTCACTTTCGAAGGACAAAAAATTATGAATCACATTAATTTTTGATCCGATTTTCTTCAATTTTCCAAACGGCAACAAACTCAATTGCACCTTATCCGCATATCATGCACGCACAGCAACACTCTGTCAAGAAAAATTTTTTCAACCCTGCCATTCTCAACTCGTCAGAACCGGAGGTCTTCAATTGCTGGCCCCTCTAAAAAAGTCTTTTCGCAATCGTTAATAACTGGTCCGAGGTGTCCGATAATCTTAACATACTCACTCAAGACCCTGTTCTCCCAGAGCATACACGATCAAACAGACAGCAATAAACCGTGGAATACTGCATGAAATGTCAAATTTTGTGAGTCCTCTGACAGAGGCAGGGGATTATCCATTGGACTCAAGATTATAAATCATTTTTTTTGACAGTATCGATTAAAACAGGCATGTCGTTTTTACAAATTCCAAAAATTTCAGCCGCATCCACATCAAAATACCCATGAGCAAGCACATTCCTCACACCGATCACCCCTGACCACTCAATATGGGGATATCGCGTCAAAAACTCTCCTCCGGTTTTGCGGTCAATCTGGTTGAATGCCTCACCAACTGCAATAAGAATCATGCAAATTGAATCCATGTGTTCCAAGCCTATTGAGCTTGCGGTAAAATCTTGTGGTGTGTGTATCGACGCGAAGCGCGTAGGAATTCGTTCCAGCACCTCCAGCACTCTCTCCAAACGCTCACGCAAAAATATCTGATCAAACATAACAGGCATCCCGCTCAATCCGTTGCTTGAGCCGGGGATGAAGTCCATCGTGCCAGCGTAACACGTCCACCGGACACCCCAACAACGCCTCCAACTCCAATTTCATCCGCACAGTACGGTAGAGATTGGGATCAATGGTATCATACAGGATATCCACGTCACTCGTATCGCAAGCATCATCCCTGGCCACAGAACCAAACAGACCAAGAACAGTCACACCATACCGCATGGCCAACATCTCCTTATGGCGGCGCAAAATCTCCAGAATTTCCTCCCTCTGTGGTTTACTCATCCCTGTTTTCCCGCAAAGGGCATGACTGACCCCTGAACAAGCAGCATCAAAACAACTCCCGCGTATACCCCTTGCCCAAATCCAAAGGAGATGTGCCCGTTCCGACAAACACGGCCCCAGCCATGAATCCATGCGGCAGCATGACCCCCCTGGTCGCCCGCTTCGACCGCCACAAAGCCAAATCCGTCAACTGCTTCTGCCGCTTGCCTGAATCCAGAGTCACCCCCACATCAGGATTGAAAGTGATCACATCAATCAACACCTCTCCCTTGGGCAAAAACTGAATGCGTACCCCCTGCCCCCGCGACAGCACGGGAAACTCCTCCAGGGAACACACCAGCATCTTGCGACTCTGGCTGATGGAGGCCACTTCGCTGCCTTTGACCGGGTGAATATGCAACAGCTCATCTCCCGGCTTGAAAGTCAACCACTGCTTGCCGTCACGACGACTGGCAATCAAATCCGAGCCTGCAATCCGCAACCCCTGCCCCTGACGGGTGGCCACAAAGTACTCCTGCGCCGGATCCAGGGACAGCACCCATACCACCGCATCCCCTCCTTCCAGATTGAACAGCACGGTCAGAGGATCCCCGAACCCCTTGCCCGAAGGCAGACGATCCGCCAGCATGGAAAAGGCCTTGCCAGATGCCGTGATAAACGTCACCCAATCGTTGGTATACGCCTTGACCACCATCAACAGGCCGTCCTCCCCCTTGAAGCGCAGCTTGTCCACAGCCAGATCATCATGCCCACGCACGGTCCTGACCCATCCCATCCGCGAGAGAATCACCGTCAACGCCTCTTTGGGGGCGAGATCCTCTGGTTTCAAAACCACTTCCACCGGAGGGGCCGCCGCCAGCTCCGTGCGCCTGGGATCGGCAAATTCCTTGCGGGTCTGCACCAACTCCAGACGAATCGCCTCCCACATCAGACGTTCATCGGCCAGCATGGCCGTCAATTCCCTGGCACGAGCCTCTTTGTCCGCCATTTCCTTGCGGATCTCCATCTCCTCCAGACGCCGCAAGGCACGCAGACGCAGATTCAACACCGCCTCGGCCTGTTCCTGATCCAAAAGAAAACGCGCCATCAACACCGGGGCCGGATCGTCATGTTCCTTGATGATGGCCACCACCTCATCAATATTGAGATGGACCAACAAATAAGCCGCCAGCAAATGGAGTCGCTCTCCAATCCGGGCCAATTCGTAACGGGCACGCCGGATATGCACCTGCAACCGATGATTCAACCAAGCCGACAACAGGCCCTTGAGATCCATGACCAGAGGCCGACCCTGATCAATGACATTGAAATTCATCGTCACCCGCGTTTCCAAATCTGTATTTTTATACAGATAGGCCAGGATCATCTCAGGATCCATGCGGTTCGACTTGGGTTCCAACACAATCCGCATCTGTTCATCCGACTCGTCGCGGATGTCTTCCAGAAAGGGGCATTTGTGTTCCACGATCAATTGGGCAATACGTTCAATCAGACGGGCCTTCTGAATCTGATAGGGAATTTCCGTCACCACCAGTCGCCAGGCACCACGGGGCAGATCCTCCCGGATCAGGCGGCCCCGCAGGCGCAACGTGCCACGCCCCGTGGAATACACCGCCAACCGTTCTTGAAAATCAGCCACCAGAATCCCTCCGGTGGGAAAATCAGGACCGGGAAGGATCCCCAGGAGACGTTCAATCGTAACCTCTGGTTCACGGATCAGCAGCAAACAGGCGTCGATGATCTCCCCCACGTTGTGCGGAGGAATCGAAGTGGACATGCCCACCGCAATACCAGTGGAACCGTTTGCCAACATATTAGGAAAGCGGGAGGGCAACACCACCGGTTCATGCAACGATCCGTCATAGGTGTCGATGAAATCCACGACATCCAGGTTCAGATCCTCCAGCATGGCCTGGGCGGCAGGAGTCAGACGGGCCTCGGTATACCGCATGGCAGCGGCCCCATCCCCGTCGATATTGCCAAAATTCCCCTGGCCATCCACCAGGGGATAACGCACCGCAAACTCCTGGGCCAGACGCACCATGGCATCATACGCGGCCTGATCCCCATGGGGATGGAATTTGCCGATCACATCCCCCACCACCCGCGCCGATTTCTTGTAGGCCGAACCAGGATCCAGATTCAAAGCGCGCATGGCAAACAGAATGCGACGATGAACCGGTTTCAATCCATCCCGGACATCAGGCAACGAGCGGCTGATGATCGTGGAGAGGGCATAGGCCAGATACCGGGTCTCCAATTCCAATCGCAAAGGGGCGTCAAGGACGCTGCCGATTTCTGACTTCAAGCATCTCCTCCATCTGCGTCGTAGGTCTCATCCGTGACATAAGTCTTGCCAGAGGATCTGGCCCCCTTGCCTTTCCCGGTTTTGGGCGAGGCCACCCCACTGGCGAACGCCCGTCCCTCTGCTCCCCGTTTGGGCGGCAAGCCGGACAACACCCGCAAACGATCCTCCAGGCCGTACAGGACATCTTTGTTGTCTTGCAGATACTGCTTGACATTCTCCCGTCCCTGACCGATCCGTTCGCCGTCCAGGGCAAACCAGGCACCGGATTTGTCGATCAATTTTTCCTCCACGGCCATGTCCAGGATCTCCCCTTCCAGAGAGATGCCCTCGCCATAATTGATGTCGAACTCAACGGTACGAAACGGCGGGGCATGTTTGTTCTTGACCACCTTCACCCGGCACCGTGCCCCTACGATCTGTTCCTTGTCCTTGATGGCTGCCACGCGCCGGATGTCCATCCGCACCGAGGCATAGAACTTGAGCGCGTTGCCACCTGTCGTGGTTTCAGGATTGCCAAACATCACCCCAAGCTTCTGCCGGATTTGATTGATGAACAAAACCACGGCCTGGGAACGATTGATGGAGCCGGTCAGTTTGCGCAACGCCTGGGACATCAACCGGGCCTGGAGACCCATATGGGAATCGCCCATCTCCCCTTCGAGTTCAGCCTTGGGCGTCAATGCAGCCACCGAGTCCACCACCACCAGATCCACAGCCCCGGAACGCACCAGCATATCCACGATCTCCAGGGCCTGTTCCCCGGTGTCGGGTTGACTGATCAACAAAGAATCGATATCCACCCCCAACCGCCGGGCATAGCCAGGATCCAGGGCGTGTTCGGCGTCCACAAAGGCGGCCACCCCTCCCATCCGTTGCACCTCGGCAGCCACATGCAAAGCCAGAGTGGTCTTGCCTGAGGCCTCTGGACCAAACACCTCCACCACCCGTCCCCTGGGCACCCCACCGATGCCCAATGCAATATCCACACCCAGCGAGCCGGTCGAAATCACCGGGACATCCTCAATTGCAGCCGAACTCATCCGCATGATGGATCCCTTGCCATACTGTCGCTCGATTTGCGAGATGGCCGCGTCCAGTGCCTTGGCCTTATCCGTGTCAACTGCCATTTTTTCCTGACTCCTGCCGTCAAAAAGTCGATACCGAGGTTGCCCTGTGAGAACAAAACCGTGTAAGATATACTCCAGCTTGGCCATGAATGGCACTTTTTTTCAGCCCGACACCCAAAAAAAGTGCCCGTCATGACCGCGCTCAGTAATAATCCTTCGCATTTTTGCAGAATGCAATCGTTTTCATGGTTTTCCTGCCAAATGGCAGCAAAAAAAGGAACCGTAACATGGACAAAAAAGTAGATATTTCCGAACTGTTGGCCTTCAGCGTCAAGAACAAGGCCTCGGATCTCCACATCTCTGCGGGCATGCCGCCTTTGATCCGGGTGGACGGAGACATCCGCCGAATCGACGTGCCCCCCCTGGAAGCCGATGCTGTCAAAGGCATGGTGTATGACATCATGAACGACAAGCAGCGCAAAGAATACGAAGAAGAATACGAAAACGACTTTTCCTTCGCCGTCCCCGGCCTGGCCCGCTTTCGTGTGAACGCCTTCAACCAGAACCGTGGACCGGCTGCGGTTTTTCGCACCATTCCCTCGGAGATCCTCAGCCTGGAACAACTCGGTTGCCCGGACATCTTCAAGGATTTCGCCGAAACCCCACGCGGTTTGGTGCTGGTCACCGGACCAACCGGATCCGGCAAATCCACCACCCTGGCAGCCATGATCGATTACAAAAACAAAACCGAATACGGTCACATTTTGACCATGGAAGATCCCATTGAATTCGTCCATGAGTCAAAAAAATGTCTCATCAATCAACGTGAGGTCCACCGGGATACCAAAAACTTCGCCGCCGCGTTGCGTTCCGCCCTGCGTGAAGATCCCGATGTCATCCTGGTCGGGGAAATGCGGGATCTGGAAACCATTCGCCTGGCCTTGACTGCGGCAGAAACCGGGCATCTGGTCTTTGGCACCCTGCATACCACCTCGGCGGCCAAAACCATCGACCGTATCGTGGACGTCTTTCCTGCCGCTGAAAAAGACATGATCCGTACCATGCTTTCCGAATCAGTCCGAGCCATTATCGCGCAGAATCTGCTCAAGAAAAAAGGCGGCGGGCGCATCGCGGCCCACGAAATCCTGGTCGGCTCTCCAGCCATCCGCAACCTGATCCGGGAAAACAAGGTGGCCCAAATGTACTCCGCCATTCAAACCGGTCGTGCCATGGGTATGCAAACTTTGGAACAATGCTTGCAAGAGTTGCTCACCAAAGGTCTCATCACCAAAGAAGCAGCCCGCGACAAAGCCAACATCAAAGACGGGTTCAAATAAGATTTATTGCTCAAGCGAGGAAACAGACTCCCAATGAATAAAATCCACTTCGGTCTCGCCTCCATGATGATTGCGACGCTCATGGGGGGATGCCTTCCGCCCTCGTATCAAGGTCAGTCACAATCAATGGGGCCTGCCATCATCCAGAGCGAAGTGGATCTGATCCGCATGAGTCACGCCTTGTCCGACGCGCTGGTGGCGGAATTACGCAAAAACCACCCTTCCTTTCACCAGCGCAAACCCTTGCTGGTTACCAGTTTCGTGAATCGGAACTACCTGGACAGCACTTCGGAATTGGGTAATCTGATTGCCGATCATGTCGCCTCCCGTTTGACTCAGCAAGGCTTCACCGTGGTGGAACCCAAGTTGCGTAAAAACCTGGCCATCCGTCAGAATCAAGGCGAGTTCATCCTCTCCCGCGACATTGAAAAAATCAGCCATGAAAACAAGGCCTATGCCGTAGTCACCGGAACCTATACCGAAACCCGCGAAACCCTGGATTTCACCTCCCGGATCATCGCACTCAACAGCAGGCAGGTCTTGGCCTCCGTGGACGCCAAGGTGCCCATGGGCATCACCACCCGTGACCTCCTCAACGCCAACGCAGGCACCGCCATGTCGGTTGTCACTCAATGATCACCCCCAAGGTTGGCACTCCTCACCATGCCCCCATCGCGGTTCTTCTGACCCTGGTCATGACCACGGTGCTGGCCAGTGGGTGTGTGACTTCATCCGAACCTTATCCCCTGGTCTCGGCACCCCTGGCATCCGTCTCCGAGGTGGAACTGACCGAAGTCACCCATCTGGCCGCCGATTCCATGATCCATGACCTGGGTGACAAACTGCATCAGCGGGAAGTCATCCTGCCCGCTTCGTTCGTGAATGAAAACCACATGGACCAGACATCACCCTTGGGGCGGTTGCTGGCCAAACAAATGGCCTCCCGTTTTACCCAGGCCGGCCATTCCATCGTTGAAATCGCCCTCCGCAAAGAAATCCTGTTGAAAAAAGATGTCGGCCAGTTCGCCCTCTCCCAGGAACTCAAGGAGATCCGCAAAACCCACAAAGTTTCCGCCATCCTGGCTGGAAATTATGTGACAGCTCGCAACCGCATTTTTATCAATGCCCAACTCATTCGCACTCAGGACGGCGTCGTGTTGGCCTCCAACGACTTCAGTTTGCCCCTGACCCCCAATCTGCGCGCATTGTTGCTCAAATAAAAAAATCAAAACCTTGGGGGGCGGTGAACCGCCCCCCAAACCCCCCACCCTTT
>JAMOBH010000213.1:0-9809 GCA_039908085.1 Magnetococcus sp. YQC-5 | reverse complement strand
ATGGCGGAGCAGAAAGGAAAAAATGTTTTGACAGGATTGGGGGTGGCAGCAGGTCGTGCAACAGGAATAGCACGTCTGCTCTGGTCTCCTGTCGATGGCGGAGGATTGATGCAGGGTGAAATTCTGGTGGCTCCTTCCACGGATCCTGGATGGACCCCGCTTTTTCTCAAGGCGGCTGCTTTGGTAACGGAAACCGGTGGTTTGATTTCTCATGGAGCTATTGTTGCCAGGGAATTCGGCATTCCGGCGGTCGTGAATGTGGCCGGCGTCATGGAGTCTCTTGCCAATGGTGATCGTGTGGTTGTCGATGGAGATCGCGGCAGTGTACTGGTTCAGTGTGAATGAAGGTACCACCACCTCTATACATCGCAAGGAGCCCCACCATAACAAAATCCCCAATGGTAACCCATCTGGCCCAGCAGATCAAACTCCCGCGCAAAGACGCGGAGGCTGCCGTCGACGTCGTTTTTGGCGCCATGGCTTGCTCGCTTGAGACAGGCGTTTGGGTTGAGCTGCGAGGGTTCGGCAGCTCTGGGCTGAAGGAAGGCCAGTCACGCACAGGCCACAACCCGAAAACCGGGGTGGTTGTACCGGTGGCGGCAAGGCGCGTGATGTTCTTCAAGACGGGAAAGGCCTTGCGGGAGAGGGTGGATAGCCGATTTGTGGCCATCCTGCGTTGCGCAGCAGGAAACCGGCAGGCAGCATATTGGTGCGTGAGGGCGGTTTCTCTGGAATCGACTGCCTGATTGAGGGTGAGCCAGCTGACTGGTGATCACTCCTCATCCATGCTGGTGGTCAAAGCAACGCTGCTCCGTTGATCGATGCAACGAGAAAAAAAAGCATGGAAGTCGCCGTCCACGGGTTGGGTGATCGCGGGCTCGGTGATGAGACGATCTTGCCATGTATGGAGGTGGGACATAATGCTGGAATCGATGAGGACAAACGATGAATATACAGGTTGACACCCGGGGGTCGATCATGTACAAAGCAACCGTATTCACAACTCGGATCACGCAACCCTGTTGATCCTGGACTCCTCATCGCTTTATAAAGGTGCAACATGAAAAAATACCTGCTTCCAATTGTTTCAACTCTTCTGCTCGGTGTCACGTCGGCTGCTTTTGCTGCCGGAGGCTACAACGACGTGCCCAGCAGCGATCCACAGTTCCAATCCTGCATCGCGTATGCGAACAAGTATTATACCGGCGGCAACGAAGCGAGCCCGGTTCCTGGTCAGACCAAGGTGGCGGCCTACTGTGAGTGCATGTGGAACGAGACCTCCGATGATTTCCGAGGTAATCTGGCCAAGTTTGCCGAAACGGAACGGGGCAAGAACATCAATGCCATGTGCGAGAAGCATTCCAACTGGGGCAATTGACCTTCTTGAACTGCGGGCTGCGGAGGGGGCGCATGAGGGTTCGTCGGGAGGAAAACAGAGGTCCGCGACTCTAAGGAGATGAACCCACCCGGTTACCCGTGTTCCGTTCCGACCGCACCTCCTATGCCTCTCGGAACGGAACACCCACCCCCCGCAACCGCCGTTGCTCCACCCACTCCGCCGGCACCCCCTTCACCAACGCCCGCCAAGTCAATGCGTCCGGCTGCGTCCCATCCAGTACCATCCCAACAATATCGGTCGGGTGCCAGCAACGTAAGCGTCTATTTCTCCCCAGGGTACCCCTTTTTTCCGAACAGTCGGACCATCCTCAAAATTCACAATTTTGGGAGGCAACGCACGTCACCAGACCTTCGGCTTGAAGTTCTACGACGTTGGCCGATTGAATGGCAGGAAATTTTTTATTTATTGACAATGACAATGGTGTACACATAACATACGGCAGGCGCGGCGCACTTGATGGAAAAGCACCGATATGTCTTGAGCCTCGCCGGTTCAGTCTGACCGATTCGCTTGGCCGATATGGCCAAAACGGTGATCAATGCCTTCTTTGAGTCCCCTGCAAAAAGTTCGGTTGCGCAGAGTCTTAAATACGCAACATGTTGATTGTATTGCGTTTAAGCGATTTTTTTTTGACAAGCATTGCACAACCTGTTGATTTAATTGTATTCACGTTGTCTGCTGGGACTTTTTGCAGGGGGCTCTTCTTGATGTATAAGTTTTGACTGTTGAACAGGGAGTATACCAATGGATAATGAGGAACGGATCAGAATAATTGACACACAACACCATGAATTGTTTGATATTTTTACGGAAATACAGACAAAGCGTGGTCCGGTTGATCGACTGTATGTGGAGGGTACCCTGGATAAACTGGTGGAGTATGTGCATAAGCATCTCACATTTGAAGAGCGTTTCATGGCCAGTATTGACTTCCCTGACCTGGAAAGCCATGCCATTGAACATGAGGGTATTCGGCGTCGCATCGCCGATACCCGAGCAAAACTGGCTGTGGACAGCCCTGCTGAATGGGTGGGTGCCATCATTGTCCAATTAGCAGTCTATCTGGAACAATGGTTGAAGGAGCATATTCTTTCTACTGATATGAAATATCGTAGGTTTGTCAAGTAGTGCGTACAACAGTTTTCAGCATGGATGTGTTTGGCATGTTTTATGCTTGATGTAAGACCAACGATGGCAGTGGCACAGAAATGAACCGGTTCGAAGGGGTTGCATGGCTGGTATATCGAAGTATTTTTTCACTTTGTCGAGCAGGTTTACCATATTCCTGGTCTGCTTGTTGCCAGCCGGTTCTGTGGCCATGGATTCGGAATCTTTCATCCGGGCACTTACCCAGGCGTTGCACCACAATCCTGAAATCAAAGCAGCCCAGGCCAACCTGCTTGCCGTCCAGGAGCGTTTGCCACAAAGCCGGGCCGCGCTTATGCCCAACCTCGCCCTGAATATCACGCCCAACAGCAGTCACAGTAGCTGGCAGGGTGGTGGTGTCTCAGGGCGGTCTATTGTAGCGGGGGCAACACTGTCGCAAATGTTGTACAATCGGTCTGCCTTGATTGCCGTGGAACAGACAGAACCCGGGATTGGTGCCGCTGCAGATGATCTGGATGGTGCAATGCAGACTGTTTTTTTTAAAGTGGTGAAAGCAACAGTGGATATTTTGCAGGCGCGGGAGATTGCTCGTTTGGCTGAGAATAATCAACGGGTAATGCGGCAACACCTGACATCCACCCAAACCCGTCACAAGGCGGGTGAATTGACCCGTACCAGTGTCAGTCAGGCAGAGGCTCGTTTGGCATCAGCGCAGGCTGACAAAACCCGTGCAGACAATGATCTGGCCGTCGCCCACGCGCAATTTTTTGAGGTAGTAGGAGAACCAGCCGGAGAAACATTTTTCCTGCCAAAATTTCGCCATTTACCCGGAGAGGGTTCTCTGGATAGTTGGTTGGCACAATTGGATCAGCGGCCCGACATGCGCGCAACCACCAAACGCCTGTCCGTGGCAGAATCGGCCATTAAGCAGGAACAGGCTGGGCACTGGCCCACCCTGGCTCTTTCCTCCAGTGCCAGCCACGTTTGGCAGAAGGGTGGCACCACTGTTGTCTCGACCACTGCGGAAGAGGCAGATACCTATACCGTGGGAATGAGGATAGATCTGCCAATTTATTCCGGGGGCATGACTTTTTCCAAGACCGCAGAGGCTCAGGCCAAGCGGGATGCCCAGTGGGCGGGATTAGACCGACTGCGTCGCCAAGCATACCGTGAAATAGAAAAAGCCTATTTGGATCTGCAGAGCAGTCAGGCATTGGCCAGCTCTTTTGATAGCATTGTAGCTGCCGCTAAAATGGCCCGTGATGGTGTGGAGCGGGAATTCAGGGTAGGAACCCGTACATCCTTAGACTTGCTGGATTCCGAGCGCGAACTGTTTTCCAATCAAACCAACTTGGCCAAAAACCGCTACGGATTGGAGTTGGCACGATTTCAGATGTTGTTGGTTGTCGGTCGGTTGACGCTAGAGGAAGTGGTCCTTCCGTGATGGCTGATTCCTCTCCAGCCCAGCATGTCTCAACGCTCCCGCATGGCCTGACTGGTTGATACATAAATAGGTTTGAGAAGATATTCCAGCACCGTTTTTCTTCCGGTAATGATATCGGCCTGCAGGGTCATGCCTGTGATGATAGGGCCAAAGGCAAGCCCGTTGCGATTGGGGGCGACGCCGATGCGGGAGCTGTCCAGGTGTACGAACCCTTTGTAGTAAGGGGCACCGTTCTTGTCCAGAAAAGTGGACGCTGAGATGGACTTCAGCTTGCCAGGAATGGCCCCGTACCTGGCAAAATCGTAGGCGGTAAATTTGACGTTGACCGCCTGTCCCGGTTGTACGTGGCCGACATCTTTCGGAGTGATCTTGACTTCGGCGATCATCTCCCACCCCTCCGGGACGATCTCCATCAACACGTCACTGCGGGCAATGACGCCGCCAATGGTATGGGGCTTCAGGTTGTTGACAAAGCCCGTGATGGGGGCGCGAATCTCCAGCAGGCGGACGCGTTCCTCCAAGCGGTTGATCAATTCTCCAATTTTCTTGTCGTCGTTTTCCACTTTTTCCAATTCCAACATGGACTTTTCCCGTGCATCGCCACCCACCTTTGCCATGCGGAATCCGGCCTCCTCAATGTCGTGACGGATCTGGGCCTTTTTTTCCTGTGTGGTTGCTAATTCGCCTTTGTTGTCATTGGCTTGTCTTTTCACAAGCAGAACAGCCAACTTGGAACCATCCCCTCCACTGTGGAGTGTGGACCGCATATGCAGCTCTTCGTCGATCAGTTTTTTCTGCGCATTGAGCGTAGATTCCCGATGTTCGATCTCGGCCAGGGCCGACTTGAATTTGTCCAACTGCTGTTGGACGATGGCTCGCTCTCGTTCCCGATTGGCTGTCATTTCCTGAAAGAGCCGCATTTCGTTGGCAAGGAGAGCCGGATTCGAGTGGACAGAGGCAAAGACAGGCTGTCTGTTCTCCAGAAACGCCTGGAGCCGCTCTTTCTGGGCTGCATACAAGGCACGTTGTGCATAGGCATCGCGCAGTTCCGAACGGGGCATGTAGGAATCCAACAGGATCAACGGCTGGCCTGAGGTAACGCGCTCCCCTTCCTTGACCAGAATGTCGGCAATCATCCCTCCTTCCTGGTGCTGTACCTGCTTGATCATCCCCGTTGGAACAATTTCACCACCGGCTGTAGAAACCTCATCCACCTGTGTCAAAGATGCCCAGAGAAGGAAAAAGAGTAATATCGCTGTTGAGAACCCGATAACGACGCGCACCAGCACCGGATTGCCCGTCTCTTCGAGCAGCACAGATTTGGATAGATGTCGTGACTGCAACGCATCAAACATTGGTTGTGATGTTCCTTTACCTTTTACTGTAGAGCCGGGCGACCGCAGCTGCCGGACCCCAGGCACGTACCCGGCCGTTTTCCAGCCACAAGGCCTTGTCGGCGATGCGGAAAAATTCCGGCAGGTGTGTGGTAACGAAGAGGGTATGTTCTCCCTTCATGCTTTCCAGTTTGGTCAACAATTGGGCCTGCAAGGTGTCCGGCAAACCGTACTCTGGTTCATCCAGCAGGATGATCCGGGAGTTGCGTAAAAAGACGCGGGCCATGCAGACCCGTTTCTGAAAAGAGAGAGACAACTGGTTGATGTTGTGATCGCCGATGCGGGTTTGCAATCCGTTGGGCATGGCCAGAATTTCCTCCAGAACCATGGATTGATCGGCAGCTTGCAGCAGTGACTCCTCCGTGGCAGAGGGATTGGCCAATAAAATGTTCTGGGCAATGGTGCCGTAGAAGAGGTAGTTGCGTTTCGGGGCATAGGCCACCGAACGGCGCAAAACCAGGGGGTCAAACTGACGCACATTGGTGTCGTCGATGAGCACCCGTCCAGCCTGTGGATGGTACAACCCCATTATCAACTTGAGTACGGTGCTCTTGCCTCCCCCATCGTGACCGACTATCACCGTTACCTCACCGGGTTCAACAGCAAATTCCACGCCCAGCAAGGCGGGGGGAGCTTCCGGGAAATAGCGCAGGGAGACGCCGGAGAAGGCGACCCGGCCCGTCAATCCCTTGTCGATAGCCGCGTTGGCCTCCTGTTTGGTTTCCAGCGCGATGCTCATCAGGCGATTGATCTGCCCGATGCTTTTGCCGGTACGGCCAATCTGGGTAAGGACAGCGAAGCCGCTTCCGATGGGGGCCAGAATCCGCCAGACAATAAACATAGTCCCGACCAAGTCGCCGGTGCTCATGATTCCCGCCATGACACGCTCAATGGAGAGGATCAAGGTGCCCAAACCACCCAGCATAACCAGTAGATAGGAGATCGCACTTACCACCGCAGTTACGCGGGCGGACTCATAGGTGGCAGTGGCCATCTCCGCAGCCAATGCACGATGCCGGGCATGCCAGATGTGGCTGGATCCGGTATGCTTGATGGCACGCAAGGATGCGAGCATTTCCACGATAAATGCCTGTCGTTCCGACCCTGCCTGGGCCACAGCGGCATTGGTCCGGTGGGCAATGGGCATCATGATCATGCCAAAGATGGCGAAAATTGCCATGGTCCCCAGAGGGACCAGTGCAACCGGGCCGCCGATGATGGCCAGGGCGATGACAAGCAACAAAAGAAATGGCAATTCAAACAGGGCGACGGCTGCCGGTCCAGCGAAAAATTCTCGTATGGATTCAAAATCCTTAACCCGAGAAACCTGAGAACCCAGATTGGCGGTCTCGGTGGCTGAGGGGGGCAAAAAGAGAAGTCGGCGGAACACCTCGATGCCCATAATGTGGCCCAGTCGCACACTGACATAGCGGAACAGGTTGACCCGCAAAAAGCGAAACCCGGTATCGGCAATAATAAAAAAGAGCATGCCCACAGCCAGATAGACCAACGTCTCCTGGGAACGAGAGAGCAAAATAGTGTCAAAGATGACCTTGACGAAGAGGGGTGGAACAATCGTCAACAGACTGATGATCACCGTAACCAGGACGGCATGGATAAAAATCGGGGTGAATCGGGCCAATACCCGTTGGAACCAATCGGGCTGGGGTTGCTGCAAGGTTTGCGAACCTCTCTGCATCATCCGGAAGAGAAAGGCCGTTCCTGTTACCCGTTCCTTGGGCAGTTGGATGTACTCTCCGCTGGCACCATCGAAACAGAAAAAAGCGAACTCTCCCGAGGCCACCAAAACCTGGGCAGTACCGTCCCCCTGGGGAACGAAGAGGCAGGGCAGCAGGCGGGTATCCATATGCTGTAGGTCAACAGTAAGTGGTTGACCTTCAAATTTGAGATTGGCCATGGTGTTGAGCAGTTCTACCAGCCCCATTTGATTCGGGAAATGGGGCAGTGCCTCCAGGAGATGGATTTGATCGCCTCGCCATCCCACGGCATCCAACAGAGGAATCAGGCAGCGCGCATAATCGCTGCCTGATTGTATGGCCGCCAGGACCGGTGGTTTAGATGGTTTCATCCGGGTATCCCTTCCATCAGGGGGGGCCAAAGGTGGGATAATCATGCTGGCTGATATGGTTCACCCACCAGATGAGCATCAGGCGTTGCAGATTGCGGGTCATGTTGAGTCGGCCAGCCAGGAAACCATCCTGATAAGACTGTACCATGGAGAGAAAACGATGGTGCTCTGCTACGTGGAGTTTGGCCAACTGGGATTGGCGATCCGCCATGATTTTCTCCTCTCTGGCAAAATGAACGCGGGCACTGGAAAGCAATTGATCAAATTTTTGCTGCAATGACGAACGAACATTGGCATCTCCCGCATGGCTGGCAAACATCTGGTTCAGCTCCAGGATGTATCCGGTGATGGTGCGGTGTTCTTCATCGATGATGGCCACGCCGATCCTGCGGATAAACGGGGACAACTCTTCCCAGGTTTTGGCCACCAGTAAAATATGGTCGGCCAACTGTTCCAGGGCAAAGGAGTCGGTATCTACGCTGTTGACGTGATGAATCCACCAGTTGAGCAACTGGTAGCGGACCAGGTCCGGTTGCAAGGTGCCCCGTTGGATCTCGCCGAGATATCCCTTCAACTCCCGCAAAAATTTTTGGTGTTGTTGAACCTGCAACTCCAATCCAGGCAAGGAGTGGCGACGGATCATCTCCTCTTCAACCTGGAAATGGGTAACGGCACAGTCCTCCATTTGTCTAAACAGATCAATGAGATGTTCCTTTCCCCCAGAGGCCAGGATGGAATCATGCAATTGCAGGGTTATTTCGGTCATGAACCGATGTGCCTGGTCAATCTCGTCAATGTAGCTGGGTTTGGTGATCTCTGCCAGTTCCTGCCATGTGAGGGCCTTTTTCAGTAGGGACTGAGTCCAGTTTTCCCGGCAAAAGGTGTCATGATCCAGATGGTTAATATGGTTGACCCACCATTCCAGAATACGATTTTTCAGGTTGATGCCCACTGTCAGACGGCCATGCTGGAAATCGTCAATGCTGGATCGGACCATGGCCAAAAATTTTTCATGCTGTTTTTTCTGTAAATCGGCATTGGGCAGATCATAGTCGGCAATGATTTGTTCTTCTCGTTGGAAATGATGTTCAGCAAAGATGTAAAGATGATCGAGCACCCGGTTTTGCTCTGCCACCCATTCCAGGGAAAAGTTGCCTCCCTGTCCCAGAATGCTGTTGATGGCCAGGGTGATTTCGGTCAAAATTTTGTGATCGGTATCAATGTGCTCCACATCGGTTTTTTTGATAATCCCGGTGATGTCCTCCCAGACCCTGGCAGTCTGCATAACCCATCGGGCCCACAAATCATCCCGTGTCGTGACAGAGGGACGATTGGTTGCAGGATGGCCAGCAGGTGCGGTGTTGGGGGTGGTAGTCATAACCGTCCGTTTGTTTCTCTGAGGTTACCGACAAAAAAGATCTTGCCTTTCCACCAGTGTACCATTGTGAATCTCATACACCCGATCCGCCATGGACAACAAGTCAGGATGATTGGTGGCCATGACAATCGTACAGCGCCCTTTCAGATGGTTCATCAACCAGAAAAATATCTGCTCGCTTTCCCGGTCCATGGCTGTGTTGGTTTTGTCCAGCAGCAAAATGCGGGGTCGAACCACCAGTGCACGGGCCAGACAGATGCGTTGGATCAATCCGGAGGGCAGAAAGTTGGCAGCCTGGCTGTCTACTTGGGTCTCATAACCCATGGGCAAGGCCGCGATGGGTTCGTCCAGCCCCAACATGGCGGCTGCATCCATGGCGGCTGTATGGTGATTGACATTGAACAAGGCAATGTTATCCAAAATTGACCCCTTGAAGAGGGTACCTTGGGCGGGCAGATAGGCCAACCAGCCATGGGGATCCGTATGGTCCCATTCGGCCAGATTGTAATCGTCGATGCGGACCAGACCACTTTCCGGTTTCAGTGTGCCCATCAATAGGTACATGAGCGTGGTGGTACCAGTCGAACTCTTACCCAGGATGACCGTCATGCTTTTGGGAGGGATGACGAGTTGGGCGTGGTGAAAAATATAGGGCAACTCCGGTTGAAAACGGAAGGAGAGATCCTCCACGCAGAGAGATCCTTCAATGTTTTTTGGAAAGGGGGGAACTCCATCTGCCATTTCCGGTCTCAGGTCGGCGATGGAGCGGAGCCGATCAGAGGCAATTTTGACATCCGCAAAGCGGAACCAGAAGCCGAAGGCATTCTGGATGGGCTGCATGGCCCGCCCGGCCAGCATGGTGCATGCCGTGATGCCACCAAAAGTAAGATCCCCGGAGATCACGGAACCGCTGCCCACGGCGATGAGGCCGAACATGGTCAGGTAGGAAAAGGCTCCCGACAGATTGTTGGGCAGGGTATTCCAGTAGGTCATCTCCA
>JAMOBH010000212.1:0-9829 GCA_039908085.1 Magnetococcus sp. YQC-5 | reverse complement strand
GGTGCGGATCGGGAGGTTATTGAATGTTGGGGAGAAAATGTCCTGTTTGCCAATTCGCTGGAAGAGGTTTTCAATGCCACACCCAAGGTGCCTGATTCCAATTGATGTGCCGGGCTGTTGCCAACGGGTTGGGCTGTATCCAGTTGCCCAGAGTGTCCAAACAGAATCCTGTCATCCCGGAATCCATTCCAGAGATGAACGAATTGAGAGCGGATCAAGCCCCATGGGTCTGGGTTTTGTTGGTTTGTGATGGTTTATGGTGTTGGGTTTCTTTTGGCATGGGGATGGGCGGCATCATAAATGCGGGTCAGGCTGTTGATATCCAAATGGGCATAACGCTGGGTGGTGGATAACGAGGCATGTCCCAACAATTCCTGAATGGAACGCAAGTCAGCTCCGGCTTGCAAAAGATGTGTGGCAAAGGCGTGACGTAACGCATGGGGCGTGATTTTTTCCGGCAGTCCCAGGCGACGACGCAATCCCTGCACCAGACGTTGAATTTGACGCGGATTGAGACGACGATCCCCTGAAGTAAGATTGACCCCAATAAACAACGGCGTGTCGGGACGGCAGGGCATTTCCCGGTCTCTGGCGTGCAGGTAGCGTGTCAGGGCCATGACTGTGGGTTCGGTCAGGGGTGCCATGCGTTCTTTGCCTCCTTTTCCCATGATGCGGGCGATACGGTTTTCCAGGTCAATGTCCAGGCGATTGAGTCCGCATGCCTCACCAACCCGCAACCCGGAACCATACAGCAGTTCCAGAATGGCAAGATCCCGGTCTTTGGCCCACTCTGGCAGGATGCGTCCATTGGCAGGATCGGGTGCTGGAGGGGCGTCGAGCATGCGGGCGGTCTCCTCCTCGCTTGGAGCGCGAGGCAGTCGGATACCGGCTTTGGGTGCGGTCGTCAGGGCTGCCGGATTGCTTTGCACCACGCCAGTACGTTCCAGAAAACGAAACCAGGAACGCACCGAGGCCATGCGTCGCTGCAAAGTGGTCTTGGCCATGCCTGCACGTCGTTCATGACCCAGAAAAGCTCGCACATCAGCCGGTCGAATCTGTGAAAGTCCCTCCTCGGTCAAAGGGGTTTGACCATGCTGGTGCCAGAAGGCGGCAAAGCGGGTCAAATCAGCCAGATAAGCCGATGTCGTGTGGTGTGAATAACGTCGTTCCGAGGTCAGATGGCGGTAAAAGGATGCAAACAGTGGGTGAATGTCGGTGGTGCTATCAGAGGACATGGGGGCATTCCTTGGCGATGTATCGACGGTTGACATGACAGCAGAATGGTGTGTCAAGCATTTTTTACGCCAAATCAATCGGGTTGAATGGGATGGAGAGCGGTTTTTCGCCTTTGAAGTCCATCCATGGTGTGTCCCGATGGTTGTCAGGTGTCATTCCTGTTGTACAGATCCCTCTTCTCCGTCAGGATTCAAGGCCGGGGCGTAACGATTCTGGTCTGCCAGCGTCAAGGATTCCTGAAAGGTTTCGGCGTTTTGAAAACGATCACGGGGCCGTTTGGCCAGGGCCTTTTTCAACACGGCGTAAAAAGGGGCTGGAATCGACATGTCAAAAGATGTCGGATCAGAAGGAGTGGCCGTCAGTATGTTGCGTGTGATGTCGTGGGTGCCATGGCCTGCGAAGGGTTTGACCCCGGTGAGCAATTCATGCAAAATCACCCCTGCGGCAAACAAATCAGCCCGTTGGTCTGTTCGTTGCCCCATGAGTTGTTCCGGGGCCATATAACCGTGGGTTCCTGTTACTTTGCTCATGCCAGGTGTGTATTCTTTGGCAAAACGGGCCGCACCAAAATCCGTGATTTTGACCGCTCCTTCTGCCAGGAGAATAATATTGGCGGGTTTGAGATCACCATGGATGATACCCAAAGCGTGAATATATCCCAATCCAGCCAGAGTCTGAAGCATGATGTCCACGATCCGGGTGCGGAGTGGTCGGGTGTCTCTTTTGTGGATATACTCCTTGAGTGGCTGACCCTGATGCAATTCCATGGCCAGAAAAGGGATTCCCTGTTCCTCGCCTGAGGCATAAACCGTCGTGACATTGGGATGGGAGAACGATTGGGTTACCACGGCTTCACGCAACAGTCTGGATGCCAATTGACGTCCTTCCGTCAGATGCCAGAGTTCCGGGGGGATGGTCTTGATGGCCACATGCCGGGCATTCATGGGGTCGAATCCACAATAAACGATGCCTGACGCCCCTTGTCCAAGCTTGCTGTCAATGCGGTAGCGACCAATGGATGCTGGAAGTGTCATGGATACGGCATTTCCTTAAGGATGGCCCTGGGACATCCGTTTGTGTTGCAATGAATGGATGTTGGGGGGAATATGGGCTGGCATACGACCCCCGGTGTGTGCAAGGTGAGCAAACAGGGGCACACTTCAGCACGATTTTTTGGTACGATGTGTGCCGTCAGATTTTGAATGTTTTGTTTTTATTTTTGTTCTGCTGCCTCAAGCAAGGATTGGGCGTGTTGTTTGGCCAGTTGTTGATAATTTTCCGCAGTTGATTCCATGCCGATGATTTCCTCTTGGCTGAGTTCCCGCAAACGCCGCGCAGGAGAACCGACCCACAATTCACGCGCAGGAACGGTTTTGCCTGGTGAAACCAGGGCACCTGCTCCCACCATGGCTTGTTCTTCAACCACGACCCCATCCAGCACAATGGCCCCCATGCCAATCATGCATCCGGTGCGCAGGGTGCAGGCATGCAGAATGGCATTGTGTCCAACGATCACCTGATCGCCGATGTGCAAGGCAAGCCCATGCGGTTTTTTTTCCGTGGCCCGACTGACATGGAGAATGGCCCCGTCCTGGATGTTGACACCCGCACCAATACGGATGCATTGGACATCGCCGCGTATGACCACACCCGGCCAGATGGAGGATTCGGGACCGATCCACACATCGCCAATCACAACGGCATCAGGATGGACAAAGGCCGTGGGATCAATGGTCGGTGTGATTCCCGCAAAGGCATGAATAGGCATAAGCAGCTCCTGCAAGCATAATGGGATGAGTTTGAATGATAGCAAAATCGGGTAGGCCTGGGCAACTTTATCCTGTCGCAAAGATGCGACACCTCCTTCTAGCTCTTGTGGGGGAACCTCTCATGTTTGTATGATGACAGATTGCGCATGCAAGTCCATCGTGCCTTCCTGATGAAATGAGAAAAAAAGGCATACCTTTCAAGCAACCGAAATAGAGAAACATTCTGATGTCACCGCCACGAAATACCTCCTGGGATAAAAATATTCTGTTGATGCGACGTTGGGTAGGTTTGGTTTGGCCTTATCGTTGGGCCATACTTCCGGCCATTCTGTGCATGTTGGCTTTGGCTGCTTCCGAGGGGGTCATCGCTTATATGGTGCAGCCGATTCTCGACAAGATTTTTATCGAACAGGATCGTCAGATGTTTAAGACATTGCCCTTTTTTTTATTGCTTATATTCTTTTTGCGCGGTCTTGCAGCTTTCACGCACACCTACATCATGGGGTCTGTGGGGATGCGGATTGCCCGCAAGTTGCAATGTCAGCTCTACAGTCATTGTTTGCAATTTGAAATGGCCTATTTTCTCCCGTATACCACAGGCAGTTTCATTTCCAGGGTGAGCAATGATCCTGCTGTCATCAAGGATGCCACGGCCAGCGTGTTGGTTGGTTTGCTTCGGGAAGGAATGACCTTGTTGGTATTGATCGGAGTGTTGTTTTATCGTGATCCTGTTTTGGCTTTGGCGGCTCTGGTAGGGTTTCCGTTTTCCGCATTCTTGATTTATCGTTTGGGAAAACGGATGCGGGCCTTGTCGCATGGTGCCCAGGAGTTGTTGGAATTGGTGGTGGCTCATTTGGAAGAGACTTTTACGGGATTGCGTATTGTCAAATCTTTTTGCATGGAGTCTTATGAGCGTACCCGTTTTCGATTGTTGACCAAGCGGGTGTTGAAAAACAATCTTGGCATTTTGGCGATCAATGCCCTTTCCAAGCCTTCCATCGACATGATTGCCGGATTTGTGATTTGTGGTGTGATTCTGTATGGTGGCGGATCGGTCATTGACGGCAAGACCACGACCGGGAATTTCTTTTCGTTTCTGACCGCCATGTTGATGGCCTATGATCCGGTCAAGGCTTTGGCCAATCTCAATAATACGTTGCAGCGTGGTTTGGCGGCTGTGGATCGTGTTTTCACCACTCTGGATCGGCAACCAGCCATTCGCAATCTGCCAGATCTTCAGCTTTTGCCCCAGTTGCGACAGGAGTTGGCATTTAATAAATTATCATTTTCCTATGGAAACGGTTTGTCGAATGTTTTGGATGGGATTGATTTAAAAGTTCGAGCTGGTGAGAAGGTCGCCCTGGTGGGACGTAGCGGTAGTGGAAAAACCACGATGGTCAATTTGATTCCGCGTTTTTTTGATGTCACCCAGGGATCCATTACCGTGGATGGTGTGGACATTCGTTCTGTGACGCTCAAATCCTTGCGTTCCCAGATTGCCATGGTGACCCAGGATGTCATTTTGTTCAATGATACGGTTCGGCATAATATCACGTATGGTCGTGATGATTATACCATGGAGCAATTGGAGGCGGTGGCTGAAGCGGCCAATGCCTTGGAATTCATACGGGAATTGCCTGAAGGATTCGAGACCATGATTGGAGATCGTGGGGTCAGGCTTTCTGGCGGACAACGTCAGCGTCTCTCCATTGCCCGTTCTTTGCTCAAGAATGCCCCCATTTTGATTTTGGATGAGGCCACCAGTTCGTTGGATTCAGAGAGTGAGCGGGCGGTGCAAGAGGCTTTGGAACGTTTGATGAGTGGTCGCACTACTTTAATTATTGCACATCGTCTTTCCACCATTCGGAATGCGGATCGTATTGTGGTACTCAAGAATGCCCGTATTGTAGAAGAAGGGACGCACGAATTTTTGTTGGCCAAAAATGGTGAGTATGCCAGACTGCATGCCATTCAATTTCAGGATGTGGAAAGTGCAGTATGATTCTTCAAAAAAGAAAAATAAATAAATAATAAATAATAAAAAAAAAGGGTGGAGGGGTCTGGGGAGGCGGTTCACCGCCTCCCCAGGAATTTTTTCGAGATCCATCCATTTTTTTTTTTTTTTTTTCAAATGGTTGGAGAGATCCATGCCCAATCCGACTCATTACATGATGCCCATTCTTTCATCTTCCTCAACAGGTCACAAAATTGGACGTGTTTTGATTGTGGCCGGATCCGATCCCAGTGCCGGGGCTGGGTTGCAAGCAGACCTCAAGACTGTGACTGCGTTGGGTGGTTATGGCATGACGGCAGTGACCGCGATCACGGTTCAGGATACAGAGAACGTTTCGCGGGTGGTTCCATTGCCTGCGGAGCTGGTGGTGGAACAGATGCGGGTTTGTTTGGATGATATTGGAGCTGATGTCATCAAATTGGGCATGCTGGCAACTCGTGAGATTGTGATTGCCGTAAGCGCGTTGTTGGCAAGTCGTCCGCCTGTTCCGGTGGTGGCGGATCCGGTGCTGGCCGGGACCGGGGGAGGGGTTTTGTTGGAGGGATTGGGACATGATGCTTTCGTTCGCAAACTGTTGCCGTGTGTGACTTTGTTGACTCCCAACCTGTCGGAAGCTGCGAGGTTGAGCGGTTGGCCCGTGACCTCGGTGCCAGAGATGGAGCGTGCGGCCTGCGTACTGATGGAGATGGGGGCACGATCCGTACTGGTCACAGGGGGGCATTTGACGGGTGAGGTGGTGACGGATTGGTTGCAAACGGAGGGGGGTGGTCATTGTTTCAGTGACACCCGTTTGCCTGGACCGGGTTTTCATGGTACGGGGTGTGTGCTGTCTTCGGCCATAGCCACTCATCTGGCTATGGGAACCTCGTTGCGTGATGCGGTCAATGCTGGACGTTTGTATGTACGAGGGGCCATGCAGAAGAGTTTGCAACTGGGGCGGGGACAGAGGTTGTTGGTGTAAAAAAAATCTTTGACGCAAACAAGCCGAACATGGTATAAAAGAATCAGAAAGAGGAGGTTGTGTATTTTTTTATAGCTAAAGTTTTATAACAAAATAACAATGAAAAATAAAATATTCTGTAAAATCAGCAAATTATACGTTCAAAAATTAAAACGTTTTAACACATCTTGAACATCCAGGAGAGCGCAATGCCAGACATTTTTGATATAGACCTTCCAGCATTGGAGTCGGTCGATAAAAAAAGAAGTATATTTGCAAAAAAAGTGTTAAGACGTCTACATACTATTGAAGAGGACATCATTAACGACAGGGATGATGGTGTTTTACTTGCTGATGGCACCAAATACCATCCACCGGTTTATACCATCAAGGGCAGGATGAAAGCAACAAATAGTACTTTTTTGAAAACAAAAAGAAAAATGCGTTGCGAGTTGAATGCGATCAAAGACTATGCAGGGCTTCGAATTCTGGTCTTGTTCGATGAGCATCTGATGGAAATGATTGATTATATGTTAAAATATGTGATCAATTCAAAAGAGCTTGAGGAAATACTGTTATTCAATTTTGATGACGAATTTGTCGGCAAAGTTCGTAATATGGATTGTTTGTTGAACATTCATGTTAAAAACGGGTTCAGTCTGGATCCAAAAGACAAAATGTTTCGTACCATCAACAGAAAATCAGGATATCAATCGATTCATTTTCTCTTCAAGAAGAGAATAGATAATGCTGGAAATTTTTATGAGGGGACTGACAGCAGTTATGGTCCGATTGTCGGCGATGAGTTTTTTATTGAGGTCCAACTCAGAACTCTGTTGCAAGACGTCTGGTCTGAAATGGAGCATAAATTGGCATATAAACAAGGGAAATCAAATCCTTATATTGCCACCAGTTTCAACCTGCTCCAGGAAGACATTTCCACGATGGGGCATCGCCTTTCAGACATCCTGGAATTGAGAAATCGTCACTTGGCTCTGGATCAGTTGGCCATTCATGAATCACGGCCTCATGCCTATTTCAGATACGAAGATGACTGGGAGCCAACCAATATTTTGAAACTTAAAGCATCCGAACAAAATAGTGCTCAAGAATTCAATGCCTGGGCCGATAAATTTATCAAGAACAGTATTTCTGTTGGTGAGTTTGCGAAGCAGGCAGGCCCACTGTTAACCACCTTGTCGCGTGCCTATCTTGAAGCCGCAGGGGGCGATGAGGATCTGATCCACAAGGTCAAATATTGGCAGTTGATGGAAAAAGGGTATATTCATTGTTTGCGTCGAGAGTATGGTGCCGCACGTCAGGTCTATCAAGAGGTTGTAAGGCAGGATTATTACAGAGAGCAACCCGTTCCATTGTTTCGTCTGGCGGAATTGATGTTGGTGCAAGCAAAAGGGCTGGACGAGAATGATCTGGTGCCCTGTTTGATTGAATTCGACAAAGTGATTGCTTTGATTGGCACGTTGATCAAGCGTGGAGACTATACGGATGTATTGCGCACCAATGCAGCCAACATTTTGACAAAAATCGCAGCGATATATGATCTTTTGGGGTCTGATGAGTACCTTGATTACTGTATCAGCCTGTTTGAAAAGGCAAAGGAGTTGCTCGATCAAATCAAGACGCCCAATGAACACATGAAGATCTCTTCAGTCAACAATCTGGGCTGGGTGTATCTGGAAAAATTCAGAATATCGCCTTGTGACCAAAAAGCGATATGGCATAAAAAGTGCATAATAACACTCAAGGAAATCTTCCCGAAAGTGCGAGAGGCGGCCCGTGATGACCCGGATCGCATCGCAGGGAACAGTTCGGATACGTTTTCCTGGTTGTTTTATCAAACTTACTGGCATATCGCGCACCCTGACTTTGGTGAGGATTGCATCTCTGACGAAATATATGAATTTTGTGGCAAAGATGAAATGCTTGCAAAGGCTCGTGAATTTTGTGCGTATATCTGGCGCGGGAAAAATTCTGGCGTCTTTGTGGCCAGCAGCATCAGCCGACAAAGAAGCAGATCTGAACAGATTATGAATCCAAAACAATTATTTGACCGTGAAGACCGATAGACACGGTAGAGGGTCTGCTGCAATGCAAAATTCTGGTTGACAGCACAGGGGTGAGGCTGTAGTTTGGCTTCAAAGGATCAAACAGTTCCAAAATCACGGACAGGAGAGATCACCATGCGGGACATTCAAACACTGTAAAGGAAAAAGTTGCCGGTTCGCGTGTGGATTGAGCCGGAAACCGGGTACTGCTGGACCAGATTTGTTTGTTTGAGGCCAGGGTTTGGTTTCAAGAATCAAACAGTTCACCATCAAAAGTCAGGAGAGATCACCATGCGGGACATTCAAACATTATAAAGGAAAACCATGTCGGTTCACATGTTGACAGAGCCGTCAAAAGGGTGCTGCCGGACCAGATTTGTTTGGTCCGGCATTTTTTTTTGAGCAGCATCTCAAGGATTCATAAGGATCGCTGACAAAACAGGATCTCTGTATGCCGGGTGGGCCTTGCAGAAGAGTCTGAAACCGGGATGGGCAGGATATGGTCTGCGGGGCTTCCACGTAAGGTGGAACACAGGATTGGGGGGATGCAGAGGGAATGATTCCCCCTGGTGGGGTCCAGGGGCAACGCCACGATCAATTCATTGCCCCAACATGTTCAAACATGTCCAGGCTTCACCGTAAGTCAGCCTGCTGCAAGCTGCATTCTGATGGACAGCCAAGGAGTTGAAGCCTCTTCAGGGTTTCAAGGGGAAGGGGAGAGATCTCTTAAGTCACGATGCATTACGCCACGCGGCTTTTTGCAAGTACGTACTCTCCCTGCACAGGGTCTGTATTCGTCGGGAGCAGCATTTCGGCTGCCCGACGTATGGAGGCCAGGAGAACGGCTTCCGGGGGCAATGTTGAGGATCCGACTCCAACCCAACGGGTCACTTCGGACAGGACAAACGCATCCTGGGAAGAAAGATTGGAATCATGCTTCTGGTCTTCGGATGGTTGATGCTGCTGCTGCCATTCCAACAACTGGGGCCAAAGGGTCGTAGCACCTGAGGCAAGCCGTACCCATTCTGCCAATTTTTTTGGCAACTCTTTGGCCACATTTTGCAACTTTTCCGCCCGTACATTGGCTTCAGGCTCATTGGCCGCTTCTTCCAGATTCCAGGCCACATCAGAAACCACGGCATTTTGAGCGCGTGATAAAAGACCATGACGTGTGGCATAAAATTGCACAACGCCCAGATTGGCTTCCTGGTCCACAAGCTCTTGGAATTCTTTTTTTATCTTGGTTATCAGTTGGTTCCGGTCTTGGGTCTGGTTTGACGCATCGGAACTCAAGAAAAAATCCGCCCGTTTGGCTAAGGCTGGGGGACGCAGTTCGACAAAGCAAGCCGAATCATTACCAGCCGATGTCGTGACACTGGATTTTTGATGTTTCTGGTCATGAGGAGGAGACAATGCAGGCTCCTCACCACCCGATGCTGTGGCATTGGATTTTTGATGTTTCTGGTCATGAGCAGGAGACAAGGGAGGTTCCTCACCACCCGATGCCGTGGCACTGGATTTTTGATCTTCCTGGTCATGACCAGGAGACAAGGCAGGAATCGCCAGAGTGGAGGGTATGCTTGGGCGGGGTTCCTGTTGAGTATGCCCCTCATCACTCCTGGCCTTTGCAGCTCGCACCCGATTCAGACCGCTTTGAAAAAAAGTATTATTCTTGTCAATTTTCAAACCATCCTGATACAGAATTTCGGCTTCATCCAAACGATGAGCAGCCTCCAAAATGGCACCCAACCCCGTGCGAGAATGGAGATCCTTTGGATCAATCTTCAACGCCGCTCGAAACATC